>CAYVCH010000204.1:265-4538 GCA_964449755.1 uncultured Actinomycetes bacterium | reverse complement strand
ATGTTCGGCGGCGCCGGGGTGGGCAAGACCGTGATCATCCAGGAGATGATCTACCGGGTCGCCGAGCAGCACGGCGGCGTTTCGGTCTTCGCCGGCGTGGGGGAGCGGACCCGTGAGGGAAACGACCTGTTCCTGGAGATGACCCACACGGGGGTCATCAACAAGACGGCCCTGGTGTTCGGGCAGATGGACGAGCCCCCCGGCGTCCGCCTGCGGGTTGGCCTTGCGGCCCTCACGATCGCCGAGTACTTCCGTGACGTGCAGCGCCAGGACGTGCTGCTGTTCATCGACAACATCTTCCGCTTCGTCCAGGCCGGCTCGGAGGTCTCCACCCTGCTCGGGCGGATGCCCTCGGCCGTGGGCTACCAGCCGACCCTGGCCGACGAGATGGGGGAGCTGCAGGAGCGGATCACCTCCACCCGGGGCCGCTCCATCACCTCCCTCCAGGCCATCTACGTCCCGGCCGACGACATCACCGACCCCGCCCCCCACACCACCTTCGCCCACCTGGACGCGACGACGGTGCTCTCCCGGGCCATCGTCGAGAAGGGCATCTACCCGGCGGTGGACCCCCTGGACTCCACCTCCCGGATCCTGGACCCCCGCTACGTGGGGGAGGAGCACTACCGGGTGGCCCGGCGGGTGCAGGAGATCCTCCAGCGCTACAAGAACCTCCAGGACATCATCGCGATCCTGGGCGTCGACGAGCTGTCCGAGGAGGACAAGCTCATCGTGGCCCGGGCCCGGAAGATCCAGAAGTTCCTCTCCCAGCCCTTCTTCGTCGCCGAGCAGTTCACCGGCATCCCCGGCAAGTACGTGCCGGTGCAGGAGACCATCGCCTCCTTCAGGGCCCTGGTGGAGGGCGAGGTGGACCACCTGCCCGAGCAGGCCTTCTACATGGTGGGCGGCATCGAGGAGGCGGAGGAGCAGGCCCGGAAGCTGCAGCGCGCGGGGGAGGCCTAGGTGCCCCTGGAGGTCCGCATCGTCACCCCCGAGCGGGAGGTGTGGCACGGGGAGGCCAGCGTGGTCGTCGCCCGTGGCGTGGAGGGGGAGGTGGGGATCCTCCCGGGGCACGCGCCGATGCTCATCCGCCTGGCCATCGGCCACCTGCGGGTGCGCCGGGAGGGGACCGAGGACCTCCGGGCGGCGGTGGACGGGGGGTTCCTCCACGTCTCCAGCGAGGGGGGGCGCACCCGGGTGGACGTGCTGGCCAGCCAGGCCCTCCTCGCGTCCGAGGTCGACCTCGGCCGCGAGATGGCCCGCAAGGAGGAGCTGGAGCGCCGCCTCGCCGAGCGGGACGACGCCGAGGCCAGGGCGGAGCTGGCCAAGGCCCTGGCCAGGATCAGCCTGGCCGGATGACCGGGGGACCCCCGGGGCCAACGGGTATACCATCGCGCCGGATGGACCGCCTCCTCGTGAGCGGGGGCGCCCGCCTGGACGGGTCGGTCCGGGTCTCGGGCGCCAAGAACTCGGCCCTGAAGCTCATGGCCGCCTCCCTCCTCGCCCCGGGGCGCACCAGGTTGGAGAACGTGCCCCGGATCCAGGACTGCCAGACCATGGGCGAGGTCCTGGAGGGCCTCGGGGTGGGGGTGGCCTGGGAGGGCGGTGCGGTCGTCCTGGACACCGCCGAGCTCCGGGGCCACGAGGCCCCGTACGAGCTGGTGCGGCGGATGCGGGCCTCCATCCTGGTCCTGGGGCCCCTCCTGGCGCGGGCCGGGCGAGCCCGGGTGGCCATGCCGGGGGGGTGCAACATCGGGTCCCGGGCCATCGACCTGCACGTCCGGGGGCTCGAGCGCATGGGAGCCCGGTTCGTCTCCTCCCACGGGTTCCTGGAGGCCGAGGCCGACGGGCTCCGCGGCGCCGTCGTCGCCCTGGACTTCCCGAGCGTGGGGGCCACCGAGAACATCCTGATGGCCGCGGTGGCCGCCCGGGGGACCACGGTCATCGAGAACGCCGCCCGAGAGCCGGAGATCGTGGACCTGGCGTCCTTCCTCTCGGCCATGGGGGCCCGCATCCACGGGGCCGGGACGACGGCCATCGAGGTGGAGGGCGTGGACGCCTTCCGCCCGGTCCGCCACCGGGTCATCCCCGACCGCATCGAGGCGGGCACCTTCGCCATCGCCGCCTGCGCCACCCGGGGCCGGGTGGTGCTGGAGGGGGCCAGGGCCGACCACCTGGACCTCGTCCTGGCCAAGCTCAGCGAGGCCGGGGCCGAGGTCCGGCTCCTCGAGGACGGCATCGAGGTGCGCATGGAGGAGCGGCCGAGGGCCGTGGACTTCGTGACGCTGCCCTATCCGGGGTTCCCCACCGACCTCCAGCCGCAGATGATGGCGCTCCTGTCCGCGGCCGCCGGGACCAGCATCGCCACCGAGAACGTCTTCGAGCGGCGCTTCATGTTCGTGGACGAGCTCAGGCGCATGGGCGCCGACATCCGCACCGAGGGCCACCACGCGGTCATCCGGGGGGTGGAGCGGCTGTCGGCGGCTCCCGTCCGGGCCCTGGACATCCGGGCCGGGGCGGCCATGGTGGTCGCGGCGCTCGCCGCCGACGGCGTGACCGAGGTGGCCGACATGTACCACGTGGACCGGGGCTACGAGGACTTCGAGGCGAAGCTGGCGGCCCTGGGGGCCGCGGTCCGCCGGGAGCGGGAGCTGTCCCCGGCCCTGTCGTGAGCCAGCCGCCGCGCCCGGGAGGGGGTCCGGTCCCTCCCGCCGGCCGGCCCCCGACGCGCCTCCTGGCCCGCGGCCTCGCCCCGGCCGCCGTCGCGGTCCTCGTCCTGCCCGCCGTGCCGGCCCGGGCCCAGCCGGGTCCTCCCGAGGTGGACCGGCAGGCCATCGTGGTCCTCGTGGACCGTGTGGCCTTCGAGGAGCTGCTGGCCGTCCGCCAGTTCCTGGCCCTGGCTCGGGCCGGGGGGGCGGCTCTGATGAGCCCAGCCACGGTCCCCGGCGACCCGGGCCCCGGGGCCTACGTGACCCTGGGGGCCGGGGCTCGGAGCGGGGCTCCCGGCCCCCGCGTGGCGGCCTTCGACCGGGCCGAGGAGGTGGGGGGCGTCCTGGCCGAGGACCTGTTCACCGAGCGGTACCCGGGTCGGGAGCTGCCCCCGGGCCCCTTCCTGCTGGACGCGCCGGCCTACGCCCGGGTCAACGCCGGCCGGAGTGTGCCCGGCCTGCTGGGGGCGGTGCTGCGGCAGGCCCGGCGGACGGTGGCCGTGTTCGGCAACGCCGACACCGACGCCGGCCCGCACCGTCCGGGCGTGCTGGTGGGCATGGACCCGCGGGGAACCGGCCTCCTGGGGGCCGTGGGGGTCGCCTTCCTGCCGCGACCCGGCGGCGGCCCACCCCTCGCCCGGCCCCTGGCGAAGCCGGCCGAGGGCGAGGTGGGGGGCTTCCGCACGGACCTGAACCTGCTGTCCTTCGTGGCCCTGGGCAACCGGCTCCCGAACCCCTCGCCCTATCTGTCGGCGCACCTCACCGTCTTCGACCTGGGCGACACCCTGCGGATCGACGAGGCGAGCGGGGGCCGGCCGCCGGGGGAGGTGGCGCGGGCCCGGGCCGACGCCCTCCGTCGGGCGGGCAGGTTCCTGGAGTTCATCGTGGGCCGGGCGGCGGCGCCGGAGGTCCTGGTCGTGGTGGTCTCCCCCTCCACCTCGCGGGCCATGGACGCCCGCAAGGACGAGCTCACCCCGGTGGTGATGGCCCGGGGGGATCCGGCGGAGCTGCTGGCCGCCACCGGGCCCGCCGGCACCCTCACCTCCGACACCACCCGCCGCGTGGGGGTCGTCTCCAACGAGGACGTGGCCGCCACGATCCTGCGCTTCTTCGGGCTGTTCCGGCGGCCGGAGATGCGGGGCGCCCCCATCCGGGTGGTGGCTGGCCCCCCGCCCTTCGAGCTACACCAGCGCCACCTGGCCAACCGCCGCATGAGTATCCCGGTGCAGGTGGGCGCCGGCATCTACGTCACGGTCGCCGGGCTCCTGGGCGTGGCGGCCCTGGCCCGACGGGAGCGGGTCCGCTGGCGCGCGCGACGGGTCCTCGCCTTCACCGCGCTGACGGGGCCGCCCCTCGCCGCGGCCCTGCTGCTGGCCGGGCACCTCCCGAGCCTGTCCTACGCCACCGTCGTCCCCGCAGTGGTCCTGGCCTCGGCGGCGGCGGCCCTGGCGGCCCTGCCCCTGTCCCGGGTGGACCCCCTCGCCCCGCCGGTGGCGGCGGGGGCCATCGCCGTGGCGGCCCTGGGCGTCGAGGGCGCCCTGGGGTGGACGGCCGCCCTGACCCCC
>CAYVCH010000204.1:0-228 GCA_964449755.1 uncultured Actinomycetes bacterium | reverse complement strand
CTCGGTTCTACGGTCTGCCCAACGTGTACGTGGGGCTCCTGCTGGGTGCCGGCCTGTGGGCGGCGTGGCCCCTGGGGCGGTGGGGCGGCGCGGCCCTCCTGGGGGCCCTGGCCCTCTTCGCCGGCCTGCCGTGGACCGGAGCCAACCTCGGCGGCGCCCTGTCGCTGCTGGCCGCGGCGGGGCTGTGGGCAGGGCTCCGGGGACCCGGACGCCGTTCCGGCCGGGGCC
>CAYVCH010000203.1:0-4588 GCA_964449755.1 uncultured Actinomycetes bacterium | reverse complement strand
TTGTCGGGGAAGATGTTGATCCACACCTTCCCCCCCCGGCGGATGTGGCGGGTGATGGCGACCCGGGCCGCCTCGATCTGGCGGTTCGTGATCCAGGCGGGCTCCAGGGCCACCAGCCCGTAGTCGCCGAAATGGATCTCGGTGCCGCCCTTGGCCTTGCCCGTCATGCGGCCCCGGTGCTGCTTGCGGTGCCTGACCTTCTTCGGCGCCAGCATCAGCCCTCGTCCTCCACCCCGGCCTCACCCGCCGGCTCCCCTCGGCCGGCGGGGGACGCCTCCGGCCCGGCGTCGGCGGCGGGCTGCCCGGGCTCCTCCCCCGGCACGGCCTCGGGCTCGGCCAGGACCACGGGGGCTTCCTCCTCGTCCTCCAGCACCTCCCGCTCGTCGGTGATGAGGGCCCCGGTGGAGGCCGCACCGGCGGTGACCTGGGCCAGCGCCCGGGCCCGGGCCATCTCGGTCTCCTTCTCCGCCGCCGGGATCTCGTCGCCGTGGTACACCCAGACCTTCACCCCGATCCGCCCGAAGGTCGTCTTGGCCTCGGCGCACCCGTAGTCGATCCTGGCCCGCAGCGTGTGGAGGGGCACCCGCCCCTCCCGGTACCACTCCCGGCGGGACATCTCGGTGCCGCCCAGGCGGCCGGCGCACTGCACCCGGACCCCCAGGGCCCCGGCCCGCATGGCCGTCTGCACCGCCCGGCGCATGGCCCGGCGGAAGGAGACCCGGCCGGCAAGCTGCTCGGCCACCCCCTGGGCCAGCAGGGCGGCATCGGTCTCCGGCCGGGACTCGCTGGCGGCCTGGTTCATGTCCTCCACCTTCACGTCCACCCGCTTGCGCGTGTACCGCTCGATGTCCCGGCGGATGCGGTCCACCTCGGCGCCCTTGCGCCCGATGACGATGCCGGGGCGGGCGGTGCGAATGAACACCGAGATCTGGTCGCCCCTCCGTTCGATGTCGACGCTGGAGATGCCGGCCCTGGACAGCCGGGAGCGGATGTGGTGACGGATCCAGATGTCCTCGTGGAGGGCCTGGTGGTAGTCGCGGCGGCCCGCGTACCAGGTCGACTTCCAGGGGTAGATGATCCCCAGGCGCAGCCCGTAGGGATTGACCTTCTGACCCACCGCCTAGCCCTCCATCTGCTTCACGACCACCGTCACGTGGGACGTCCGCTTGCGGATCCGGGTGGCCCGCCCGTAGGCCCGCGGCCGCCATCGCCGCAGCGTCGGCCCCTCGTCCACCCAGGCCCGTTCCACCACCAGGTTCTGCGCCACCACCCCGGGGGTCTGCTCGGCGTTGGCCACCGCCGAGTCGAGGAGCTTCGCGATGTCCCGGGAGGCCCCCAGGGGGGAGAACCGCAGGATCCGGCGGGCCTCCTCCACGTGCCGGCCGCGGATGAGGTCCACCACCCGCCGCGCCTTCCGGGGCGAGATCCGCACGTACCGCAGGGTGGCCCTGGCCTCCATGCTCACCTCGCCCGGGTGCTCCGCTCGCTCTTCACGTGGGACCGGAAGGTCCGGGTGGGCGCGAACTCGCCCAGCTTGTGCCCGACCATGGCCTCGGAGATGTAGACGGGCACGTGCTTGCGCCCGTCGTGCACGGCGATGGTGTGTCCCACCATCTCCGGGACGATGGTGGAGCGGCGGGACCAGGTCTTGATGACGCGCTTCTCGCCCTTGCGGTTCATCTCCACCACCCTGGCCATGAGGTGGTCGTCCACGAAGGGCCCCTTCTTCACCGACCTCGGCATCAGCCACGCCCCTTCCCGCGACGCCGGATGATGTACCGATCGGAGGGCTTGCCCTTCTTCCGGGTCCGGCCCTCCTTCTTCCCCCACGGCGACGTGGGGTGCCGCCCCCCCGAGGACTTGCCCTCGCCGCCGCCCAGGGGATGGTCCACCGGGTTCATCGCCACCCCCCGCACCGACGGGCGCGTGCGCCGCCACCGGCTGCGGCCGGCCTTGCCCAGGGAGACCAGCTCGTGCTCGGGGTTGCCGACGACCCCCACGGTGGCCCGGCAGGCCGCCTCGACCAGCCGCGTCTCCCCCGAGGGGAGCCGCAGCGTGGCGAACCGCCCCTCCTTCGCCATGAGCTGCACGCTGGTGCCGGCCGAGCGCGCCATCCTGGCCCCCGCCCCCGGCCTCAGCTCCACGGCGTGGACGGTCGTGCCCACGGGGATGTTGCGCAAGGGGAGGGCGTTCCCCGGCCGGATGTCGGCCCCCTCCCCCGACATCAGCACGTCGCCGACCTTCACCCCCTGGGGCGCCAGGATGTAGCGCTTCTCGCCGTCCACGTAGTGGAGCAGGGCGATGCGGGCGCTCCGGTTGGGGTCGTACTCGATGTGGGCCACCCTGGCCGGCACGCCGTCCTTGTCCCGGCGGAAGTCGATGATCCGGTACCGCCGCTTGTGGCCGCCGCCCCGGTGCCGGGCGGTGATCCGGCCGGCGTTGTTCCGGCCGGCCCGATTCCGACCCTTGTCGAGGAGGGACTTCTCGGGCTTCGACCGGGTGAGCTCCTCGAAGCCGGAGACGCTCGCCCCCCGGCGGCCCGGCGTGGTCGGCTTGTACTTCCGGATGGCCATGGTCAGGACCCCGCCTCGAAGATCTCGATGGAGTCGCCCGCGGCCAGGGTCACGATGGCCCGCTTCTGGTCGGGTCGCTTCCCCACGGTGAACCGCCGCCTCCGGGTCTTGCCCTTGCGGCGCAGCGTGTTCACGGAGACCACGCGGACGCCCCAGATGGCCTGGACGGCCTCCTTGATCTCGGTCTTGCTGGCCCGGGGGTCCACCAGGAACGTGTAGGTGTTCCGCTCGAGCCCGGCGTAGGACTTCTCCGAGACCACCGGCCGGATGATCACGTCGCGGGGGCTCTTCACGGGGCCTCACCCCCCTCCCGGGAGCCCTCGCCACGGTCCCGGCCCGCCCGGGACGGAGCCCCGACCACCGCCTCCAGCACGTCCAGGGCGGCCCGCGTGAACAGCACCCGGTCGGCCGCCAGGACCTCGTAGGTCCCCAGGGAGGGCGCGTGGGCGACGCGCACGTTCGGGAGGTTCCGGAAGGAGCGCTCCACCACCTCCTGGGGCTCGGGCAGCACCAGCAGGACCTTGCCCGCGAGCCCCAGGGCCTCCAGGACCCGCACGGCCTCCTTCGTCCTGGGCTCCTGGAAGGCCAGGTCCTGGACGACGGCGAGCTTGCCGCTGCGCACGGCGTCGGTGAGGGCGGAGCGCAGGGCGCCCCGCTTCATCTTCTTGTTCACCCGCATGCCGTAGCTGCGGGGCTTCGGGCCGTGGGCGATGCCGCCACCGACCCACAGGGGCGAGCGGGTGGAGCCGTGGCGCGCCCGGCCCGTGCCCTTCTGGCGCCAGGGCTTCCGGCCGCCCCCCGAGACCTCCCCCCGGGTCTTCGTGGAGTGGGTCCCCCGCCGGAGGGAGGCCAGCGCCGCCACCACCACCTGGTGCATGAGGGGCACCGAGACCCGGGCCTCGAAGACCTCGGGGGCCAGGTCTCGCTCGCCCACCCTCGCCCCGGAGGCGTCGAGCACGGGCACCGTGGCCATCAGCCACCCCTCTCCGCCGGCGCCTTCACCGCCGAGCGGACCATCACCAGACCCCCCGCCGGCCCCGGCACGGCGCCCCGCAGCAGCAGCAGGTTCCGCTCGGGGTCGGCCCGGATGACCTCGAGGTTCAGCACGGTCACCCGCCCGTGCCCCATGTGGCCGGCCATGCGCGTGCCCCGGAACACCCGGGAGGGCGTGGCGCAGGCCCCGATGGAGCCGGGCGAGCGGTGCTTGCGCTCGGTGCCGTGGCTCGCGGCCAGGCCCCCGAAGCCGTGACGCTTCATGACCCCGGCGAAGCCCTTGCCCTTCGAGACCCCGATGACGTCGGCCCGCTCCCCGGGACGGAACACGTCGGCCCGGACCTCCTGCCCCGGTCGGTAGCCCGAGACGTCGTCGGTGCGGAGCTCCACCAGGTACCGGGCGGGGCGGACGCCGTGTCGCTGGAAGTGGCCCCGCATGGGGCGGTTGACCTTGCCCTCCGGCACCTCCACGAAGGCCAGCTGGACGGCCTGGTAGCCGTCGCGCTCCACGGTCTTCACCTGCACCACGTAGCACGGGCCGGCCCTGATGACGGTGACCGGCACCACGCGGGCGTCGTCGAAGATCTGGGTCATGCCCAGCTTCGTGCCGAGGATGCCCTTGACCTGCCCCATGGTCACAGCTTGATCTCGATGTCCACCCCGGCCGACAGGTTCAGGCGCTGCAGCTCCTGGACCGTCTTGGGGGTGGCGTCCACGATGTCGATGAGCCGCTTGTGCGTGAGCATCTGGAAGTGCTCACGGGAGTCCTTGTACTTGTGGGGCGACCGGATGACCGTGTACACGGACCGCTCCGTGGGCAGCGGCACGGGCCCCACGACCCTGGCGCCGGTGCGGGTCACGTGCTCCACGATGTCGCGGGCGGCCGCGTCCAGGGCCCGGTGGTCGTAGGCCCGGAGCTTGATCCGGATCCTCGGCGCCGCCACGGCCTCCCCCTCCCTCCTGCCCTTACGCCAGGATCTTCGTGACCCGGCCGGCCCCCACGGTGCGGCCGCCCTCCCGGA
>CAYVCH010000202.1:0-4618 GCA_964449755.1 uncultured Actinomycetes bacterium | reverse complement strand
AGGTTCGTCATCTCGGCGAGGTTGGCCCCCTTGCCGCCGAGGAGGTCCTTCATGTCCTTGTTGCCCTCGGGGAAGTCGTAGACGTACTTGGTCATCGGGTGCCTCCGGCTCTGCCGCCCGTGGTCGGCGTCCAGTCTACGGGACCCTCCCGGTATCCCGGCTCAGGCCGCCGAGCGGAGCGTCTCCAGGACCTCCCCATCCGACGCGAACAGCACCCGGACCCCGGCGCCATCCCGCTCCACGGCTGCCGGCTGGCCGGGTCGGATCCAGTCTGCCACGGCCCCCGCGAACTCCTCGGCGTCCTGCTCGGTGTCCCACACGGTTGCCAGCACGACCGCCACCCGCCGGCCGCGGCTCCAGGCCCGGTAGAGGCCCCCGTCCCAGCCGGCGGCCGCCGCCTCCGCCGCGGGCTCCTCCAGACGCAGCCCGAGCATGATGGCGAGCCAGGCCTCCCCCACCTCCATCACGTCCAGGTCCCGCCAGCCCTTCCCCAGGGCCCGGGCCAGGTCGGCGACGTCCACCGGCTGTGGGAGGTCGGCCGGGTAGCGCTCCGGGTGCAGGACCTGCTCGGTGGAGGCGGGCAGCTCCCGGAGCGCACGGTCCACGGCCCCGGTGCCGCCACGCTGGGCGAGCTCGCTCACGAAGGCCAGCCCGGGCGCGTAGGGCCAGGCCTGGAGGCGGAGGACGAAGGGCTCGACCCCGGAGAGGTCGGGCACGTTGCCCTCGAGGAGCGAGAGCTGCTCCTCGGGGGTGAGGAAGGCCATCCCCACCCGGAGGGAGAAGTACTGGGCGCTGCCCTCCACCACGCCCAGGGCCGCCATAAGCTCCTCGTCCCGGCAGGCCGCCTCCAGCTCGTCCAGGCGGCCGAGGTCGAAGTGCTGGTCGTCGATGGCGTGGGTCAGCTCGTGGGCCAGGGTCACCCGGGCCAGGGGACCGGGTTCCTCCTCGCCCAGGAAGACCAGCTCCCCGGTGGCCGGCACGTAGAAGCCGATGACGGCCCCGGAGAGGAACTCCTCGACCTCCGCCCGGATGCTCGCCCCGGGCGAGATCAGCCCCATGACCGCCCAGGCCAGGCTCCGCCGCCGGTACAGGGCCGCCGGGTAGGACCGGGCGAAGGCCTCCCGCAGCCGGCGCACCAGCTCCTCCCGGGTGACCGGTTCCGCCGCCACCGGCCGGCGGAACCGGAGGCCGCGGACCTCCTCCACCTGCTGCTGCACCTCGGCGATGGCCGGGGGCGCCGGCCCCTCGGGTCGGACCGGCCGCTCCCGCTGGACGGGCGGCCGGTCGCAGAGGGCCCGGAGGGCTGCCGCGGCCGACCCCGGGCCGGCGGGGACCGGGGCCACCGTCTCGGGGGCGGGCGGGACGGGGGGCGGTGTCGCCTCCAGGTCGACCCTGGCCGAGCGACAGGCCCCCAGCAAGAGCAGGCAGAGGCCGAGTCCGGCCGCCAGGCGCCGGGGGTCGCCCCCGCCAGGGCATCCCGGCTGACCGCCCCTCATCGCCGGGGGACCGCCACGCTGGCCACGGCGGCCGTGGCCGCCAGCAGTGAGCACCCGATGGAGGCCCAGAGGAGGCGGGTGGACTCGAACAGGCCCGCTCCCGAGACGGCCAGGATCGAGGCCGAGGCGAGGAGGAGGAAGAAGGCCAGCGCGTAGAGGCCGAGGTGGCCCCGGACCCGGGGCGTCACAGGCGCTCCCGCAGGTAGTCCACGAGCTTGTCGATGGGGAGGCGGTCCTGCTGCATGGTGTCCCGGTCGCGGACGGTGACCTGGCGGTCCTGCAGGGTCTCGAAGTCCACGGTCACGCAGTAGGGGGTCCCCACCTCGTCCTGGCGGCGGTACCGGCGGCCGATGGACCCCGCGTCGTCGTAGTGGCACATCCAGTGGGGCCGGAGGAGGTCGAAGACCCGCCGGGCCTCGGGGACCAGGGCCTCGTTGCGGGACAGGGGCAGCACGGCGACCTTGACGGGCGCCAGGTCCCGGTGGAGGGCGAGGACCGTCCGCTTCTCCGTGCCCCCGGCGGCGGTCGGGGCCTCCTCCACGCGGTAGGCGTCGATGAGGAAGGCGAGGAGGGCCCGGTCCACCCCGGCCGCCGGCTCGATGACGTAGGGGTAGTACCGCTCGTCTCGCTCCTGGTCGTAGTAGGTGAGGTCCTCCCCGGAGCGCGCCGCGTGGGCCCGCAGGTCGTAGTCGGTGCGGTTGGCGATGCCCTCGAGCTCGCCCCACTCGGTGAAGGGGAAGCGGTACTCGATGTCCACCGTCCGCTTGGAGTAGTGGGACAGCTCCTCGGGCTCGTGCTCTCGGGTCCGCAGGTTCTCGCGGCGGATGCCCAGGTCCACGTACCACTGGAGGCGCTCGTGGATCCAGTACTCGTGCCACTCCTCGTCGGTCCCGGGGACCACGAAGAACTCCATCTCCATCTGCTCGAACTCCCGGGTCCGGTAGATGAAGTTCCCCGGGGTGATCTCGTTCCGGAAGGACTTGCCGATCTGGGCGATGCCGAAGGGGAGCTTGCGACGGCTCGCCTGCTGGACGGTGACGAAGTCCACGAACATCCCCTGGGCCGTCTCCGGCCGGAGGTACACGACGGCGGCCTCGTCCTCGACGGGACCCATGTGGGTCTTGAACATGAGGTTGAAGTTCCGGGGGTCGGTGAACCGGTCGTGGCCGCAGTTCGGGCACACGGGGCGGGCGGCCATGTCCACGGTGGTCTCGTCGAACTCGTGGCCCGACTGGGGGGCGTGGAAGCCGGGCAGGTGGTCGGCGCGGAACCGCTGGTGGCAGGACAGGCACTCCACCAGGGGGTCGGTGAAGGACTCCAGGTGCCCCGAGGCCTCCCAGACCCGGGGCGACATGATGATCGAGCTCTCGAGGCCGACGACGTCGTCGCGGAGCTGCACCATCGCCCGCCACCAGGCGTTCTTGATGTTCCGCTTCAGCTCCACCCCCAGGGGCCCGTAGTCCCAGAAGGAGCGCAGCCCCCCGTAGACCTCGCTCGACGGAAAGACGATCCCCCGGCGCTTGGCCAGGGAGATGATGGCCTCCATGAGGTCGGCCACGGCGTTCCCTCCTTTCCCGGCCGCTGGCCGCGGCCGCTGGCGTGACCGCCATGGTACCCGAGGGGCCGCCGGGGACGCGGGGGCTCAGCGGTCCCCGTCGGGGACCGCACCGAACCGGCGCGAGCGCTTCTGGTAGTCGCGGATGGCCTCGAACAGGTGCTCGCGGTCGAAGTCAGGCCAGAGCACCGGCGTGAACCACAGCTCGGCGTAGGCCGCCTGCCAGAGCAGGAAGTTGGAGATCCGCTGCTCGCCGCTGGTGCGGATGATGAGGTCCGGGTCGGGCATGTCGGGGTGGTACAGGCGGGCCGAGATGCTCTCCGGGGTCAGCCGTTCCCCCCGCAGCCTCCCGGCGTCGTGGTCGGCGAGGAGCTTCCTCACCGCGTCCACGATCTCCACCCGGCCCCCGTAGTTGAAGGCGATGGTGAGGGTCATGCCGGTGTTGTGCCGGGTGAGGTCCTCGGCCACCTCCATCTCCCGCAGCACCGAGCGGGGCACCCGCCAGTCACGGCGGCCGACGAAGCGGATGCGGACGTTCATCCCGTTAAGCTCGTCCCGGCGGCGCCGGAGGAGGTTGCGGTTGAAGCCCATGAGGTAGCGGACCTCGGCCTTGGGCCGGTTCCAGTTCTCCGTGGAGAAGGCGAACATGGTGAGCCACTGGAGCCCCACGTCGACGGCCCCCTGGACCGTGTCCCACATGGCCCGCTCCCCCGCCGCGTGGCCCTCGGTCCGGGGCAGGCCCCGCTGCCTGGCCCAGCGGCCGTTGCCGTCCATGACGATGGCCACGTGCCGGGGCAGCCGGGACCGGTCGATGTCGTGGAGGTAGGTGCTCACGGCGCGAGGCTCCTCGCGAGCATCGGCAGGCTCCGCATCCGCCGCTCCAGGTGGTACTCGGTGAAGCCGTAGAGCAGGGCCCGGGCCTCCCGCCGGGCCCGGTCCTCGAAGGTGAGGCCCCCCGCCTCCCGCAGGTCGGCCGCGGCCAGCGTCGCCAGCAGGGCCAGGGACGCCGGCGAGGCGGGCCCGGCCCCGTGCTCGGCGCAGCCCTCGCACACCGCACCCCCCTGGCCGCTCGAGAACAGCTCCGCCCCGGGGCGGCCGCACACCGCGCAGGCCGTGAGGCTCGGGTGGAAGCCGGAGAGCGAGAGCAGCTTGAGGAGGAATGACTCGGCCACCGCCGCGGGGTCGGCCGGGCGAGCCTCGAGGGCCCGGAGGCCCGCGAGCAGCAGGAGGAACAGCCGGACGTTCCGCTCGTGCTCCTCGGCCGCCCTGTCCACGGCCTCGAGCATCGCCTCGCCCGCCGCGAAGAGGCCGAGGTCGCCCCGGAGGGGCAGGAAGGCCGAGATGATCTGGGCCTGGGTCACGGTGTCCAGGGCCCCGCGACCCCGGTAGAGCAGCAGGTCCACGTGGGTGAAGGGCTCGAGGCGGGCCCCGAAGCGGCTGGTCGTCTTCCGGATCCCCTTGGCCACGGCCCGGACCTTGCCCGAGCCCTGGGTCATGAGCGTGACGACCTTGTCGGCCTCGCCCAGGCGGTGGGTGCGGAGGACGATCCCCTGTTCCCGGTAGAGCG
>CAYVCH010000201.1:0-4658 GCA_964449755.1 uncultured Actinomycetes bacterium | reverse complement strand
GCCGCGGGCCGGTCGCTCGACGACCTACGTGGTCCGGCCGGGCGACACGCTCTGGTCCATCGCCGCCCGGCGGAGCGGGCCCGGGGCCGACCCGAGGGCCCTGGTCGACGCCATGGCTGCGGCGAACGGCGTGGACCCGGGGGCCCTGGTCCCCGGGCAGGCGCTGCTGATCCCCGGTTGACGCTCCCAGATGCAGGGGATACGGTGCGCGCGGCCACGACATGTTGGGGTGGTGGGGGGCGTGCGCTGTCCCTGGTGCGACCACGAGGGGGATCGGGTGGTGGACTCGCGCCCGGCCGACGGCGGGGCGGCCGTCCGGCGCCGGCGGGAGTGCCGCCGCTGCGGGCGGCGGTTCACGACCTTCGAGCGGGTGGAGGAGCTGGGCCTGGTGGTGGTGAAGCGGGACGGGTCCAGGCAGCCCTACCGTCGCGAGAAGGTCATCGCCGGGGTGGTCAAGGCCATCAAGAACCGGCCCGTGACCCACGACCGGGTGCAGCGGCTGGCGGACCGGGTGGAGGAGCGGCTGCGCCGCAGGGGGCCCGAGGTGACGTCCCAGCAGGTGGGGCTCGAGGTCCTGGCCCAGCTGGCCAAGCTCGACCAGGTGGCCTACATGCGCTTCGCCAGCGTCTACAAGGACTTCCAGGAGCTGACCGACTTCGAGCGCGAGCTGGGTCTCCTGCTGCAGAAGCGGGAGCCCACGCGGCCGCCAGGGCGCTGAGGCGGCAAGCTCCCCCGGACGCCGCGGCCCTGGCGGCGCAACATGTTGTGTCCGTTGAGGAAATTTGGCACAGCATCTTGACCGGGGGCCCGCCAGGCGCGAGAATCGCCCTGCTGTAATCACATCGGTGTGAGGCCCTTCCCCAGAGAGGAGGATCCGAGGTGGCGACCAGGGACGTCGAGACCGCCCGCGGGGGCCTTTGCTTCAGGCGGCACTTCACCCGGGAGGGGGTCCACCCCTTCGACGAGGTGGAGTGGGAGGTCCGGGACGCGGTGATCCCCAACTACAAGGAGGGCGGGAACGCCTTCGAGCAGCGGGGGGTGGAGTTCCCCAGGGGCTGGTCCCAGAACGCCACGAACATCGTGGCCCAGAAGTACTTCCGGGGCCCCCTCGGCACCCCCCAGCGGGAGTCCAGCGTGCGGCAGCTGATCTCCCGTGTGGTGGACACGATCCGGGGCTGGGGCGAGGGCGACGGCTACTTCGCGGCCGAGGAGGACGCCCGGGTCTTCGCCGAGGAGCTCACCCACCTGCTGGTCTCCCAGAAGGCTGCCTTCAACTCGCCCGTCTGGTTCAACCTGGGCGTCCCCGGCACGCCCCAGCAGGCCTCGGCCTGCTTCATCCTCTCCGTCGAGGACGACATGCGCTCGATCCTCAACTGGTACGCCGAGGAGGGCATCATCTTCAAGGGGGGCTCGGGCTCCGGGGTCAACCTCTCCAGGCTCCGCTCGTCCCGGGAGCCCCTGGCCGGTGGCGGCACGGCCTCGGGCCCCGTGTCCTTCATGCGCGGGGCCGACGCCTCGGCCGGCACGATCAAGTCCGGCGGCAAGACCCGGCGGGCGGCGAAGATGGTGATCCTGAACGCCGACCACCCCGACGTCCGCGACTTCATCTGGTGCAAGGCCGTGGAGGAGCGGAAGGCTCGGGTCCTCCGGGACGCTGGGTTCGACATGGACCTGGACGGGAGGGACTCCCACTCGATCCAGTACCAGAACGCCAACAACTCGGTCCGGGTGACGGACGAGTTCATGCAGGCCTACCTGGAGGACCGGGACTGGAAGCTCAAGGCCGTCACCACCGGGGAGGTCCTCGAGATCGTCCGGGCCCGGGACCTGATGCGCGAGATCGCCCAGGCCGCCTGGGAGTGTGCCGACCCCGGGCTGCAGTACGACACGACGATCAACGAGTGGCACACGTGCCCGGCGTCGGGTCGCATCAACGCCAGCAACCCCTGCTGCTTCGTCGGGGACACCCTGGTGGAGACGGCCGGCGGGCCCGTCCCCTTCGAGGTGCTGGAGAAGATGGCGGCGGCCGGGGAGGAGCTGCCGGCGGTGCGGTCGGTGGCCCCCGAGTCCGGGCGCCCGGTGTGGCGACGGATCCTGCGGGTGTGGGTGGCCGGGGAGGCCGAGCGGCTGGTCCGGGTGAGCACCGAGGGGGGCCTCGCCCTCCTGTGCACGCCGGAGCACCGCTTCCTCACCCTGGACCGGGGGTACGTGGAGGCCCGGGACCTGTCGGTGGGGGCGCCCCTCAAGGGGGTCGACGCCAGCGGCCGCCCCGCGGCGGACTGGGTCCGGGCCATCACCGAGGTGGTCCCCGACGCCCCAGTCCCCGTCTTCGACCTGGAGGTGGAGGGAACCCACAACTTCGCCGTCTCCTGCGAGGGACCCGAGCACGCCGTGGTGGTCCACAACAGCGAGTACATGCACCTGGACAACAGCGCGTGCAACCTGGCCTCCCTCAACCTGCTGAAGTTCCTGGACGCCGAGGGCAACTTCGACGTCGCCGGCTTCAAGCACGCCGTCGAGGTGGTCTTCACCGCCCAGGAGATCATCGTGGGCAACTCCGACTACCCCACGGAGAAGATCGACCGCAACGCGAAGGCCTTCCGCCAGATCGGCCTCGGCTACGCGAACCTCGGGGCCCTCCTCATGGCCCGGGGGCTGCCCTACGACTCCGACGCCGGGCGGGCCTGGGCGGCGGCCGTCACGGCCCTCATGACCGGGTGGGCCTACCGCACGAGCGCCCGAATCGCCGAGGTGATGGGGCCCTTCGCCGGGTTCCCGCCCAACCGCGACGCCATGCTCCGGGTCATGCGCAAGCACCGGGCGGCGGCCGAGGGGATCGACGCGGACCTCGTCCCGGAGGCGCTGCTGTCGGCGGCCCGGCAGGCCTGGGACGAGGCCATCGCCCTGGGGGAGCAGCACGGGTACCGCAACGCCCAGGCCACGGTCCTCGCGCCCACGGGGACCATCGGGCTCATGATGGACTGCGACACGACCGGCATCGAGCCCGACCTGGCCCTGGTGAAGACGAAGAAGCTGGTGGGCGGCGGCACCATGCAGATCGTGAACCAGACGGTGCCGCGGGCCCTGGAGCGGCTGGGCTACCGCCCGGACCAGGTGGAGGACATCGTCGGCTACATCGGCGAGCACAACTCGGTGGTGGGCGCGCCGCACCTGCGGGAGGAGCACTACCCCGTCTTCGACACCTCCATGGGGGACCGGGCCATCCACTACATGGGCCACGTGCGGATGCTGGCCGCCGTCCAGCCCTTCATCAGCGGGGCGGTGTCGAAGACGGTGAACATGCCGGAGCACGTCACCGTCGAGGAGGTGGAGCAGCTCTTCGTGGAGGCCTGGAAACTCGGCCTGAAGGCGGTGGCCATCTACCGGGACAACTGCAAGGTGGCCCAGCCCCTGTCGGCGGAGAAGGGACGGTCCGCCCGGGCGGCGCCGGGCGAGCTGCCCCAGCCGGTGCGCCGGCGGCTGCCCCGGCACCGGCCCTCCCGGACCATCTCGTTCCAGGTGGGCGACGCCGAGGGGTACATCACGGCCGGCGAGTACCCCGACAACGGCATCGGTGAGATCTTCCTGAAGGTGGCGAAGCAGGGCTCCACCCTGTCGGGGATCATGGACGCCTTCGCCATCGCGGTGTCCATCGCCCTCCAGTACGGGGTGCCCCTGGAGACCTTCGTGGAGAAGTTCATCAACATGAAGTTCGAGCCGTCGGGGATGACCAACGACCCCGACGTCCGCTTCGCCTCGTCCCTGGTGGACTACATCTTCCGCCGTCTGGCCCTGGACTACCTGCCGCCGGAGAAGCGGGAGGCCCTCGGCATCCGGACCGTGGAGGAGCGCCGGCAGCTCGCCAACGGTGAGGCGCCGGCCCCGCTGGCCGCCGGCCGGTCTGCCCTGTCCACCGAGCTGGCGGCGGCCGAGGGCGCCGCCCAGCAGGCGGCCGACGCGCCCCTGTGCTACGCCTGCGGCTCGAAGATGCAGCCGGCCGGCTCCTGCTACGTCTGCCCCACCTGCGGGTCGACCAGTGGCTGCTCCTGAGGCGGTCGGCCTGCCGGGCCCCCCGGGCCGGTTCCCGGCCGGCGGGGCCCTGCCCGTCAAGCGCCTGGACCCGGGCCTGCCGCTGCCCACCCGGGCCCACCCGGGGGACGCCGGGCTCGACCTCCGCTCGGCGGTGGACCTGGAGGTGGGGCCAGGGGAGCGGGCCCTGGTCCCCACGGGCCTGGCCGTGGCCATCCCCGAGGGGTGGGCCGGCCTGGTGCTCCCCCGCTCCGGGCTGGCCTCCCGCCTGGGCCTCACCATGGCGAACGCGCCGGGGCTCATCGACGCGGGGTACCGGGGCGAGATCGTGTGCGCCGTGGTGAACCTGGACCGGGAGCGGGCGGTGCGGATTGCCAGGGGCGACCGCATCGCCCAGCTCGTCGTGGTCCCCGTGGCGGTGCTGGAGCCGGTGGGCGTGGAGGACCTGCCTTCCTCCTCCCGTGGGGAGGGGGGCTTCGGCTCCACCGGGCTCGGTTGAAGGGGGAGGTCGCAGTTCCTAAACTGACGTGGGGCCCGCGAGGGCCCGTCGGGCGGACGTGGCTCAGTTGGTAGAGCACCACCTTGCCAAGGTGGGGGTCGCGGGTTCGAGTCCCGTCGTCCGCTCCAGA
>CAYVCH010000200.1:0-4659 GCA_964449755.1 uncultured Actinomycetes bacterium | reverse complement strand
AGCGGACGTGGCTGTAGACGACGCCCCCCCGCTGGGCCATGCCGTGGACCTCGCTCTTCTTGACGTCGTGGCCGGCGGCCATGAGGGCCGCAGCGAGGACGTTGCTGGCCGAGATCACGCCCTGGCCGCCCACGCCGACCACGAGGAGCCCCCGAGTGGTCCGCGGGCTCGCGGCCGCCCCCTCAGCCACGGCCCCCCTCCCAGCCCGGCACCGGGACGATGGCGCCCGACGGGCAGACCTGGGCGCAGAGGGTGCAGCCGGTGCAGGTGGTGGCGTCGATCTCCACCTTCCGGCGGCCCTCGTGCCACTCCTCCGTCCAGGAGATGGACGGGCATCCCAGGTTCATGCAGGACTGGCAGGCGATGCAGGCGGCGGCCTCCACCCGGAAGGGGTGGTCCCGGACCTTGAAGGGCTCCTCGACGCAGGGGCGGTTGGTGATGACGACGGCGGGGCCGCGGTGAGCGATGGCCCGCTCCAGGGCCACGTAGGTGGCCCCCAGGTCGTAGGGGTCCACCACCTCCACGTGCCCCACCCCCAGGGCCCGGCACAGCGCAGCCAGGTCCACCGCCTTCGCCTCCTCCCCCCGGAGGGTCCGTCCGCTGGCGGCGTGGGGCTGGCCGCCGGTCATGGCCGTCGTGCCGTTGTCCAGGATCAGGACCGTGACGTCCACGTCCCCGTGGACGGCGTCCAGGAGGGCCGGGAGCCCGGCGTGGAGGAAGGTGGAGTCGCCGATGGTCGCCACCACCGGCCCCGGCGCGCCCCCCGAGCGGGCCAGGCCCAGGGCCATCCCGATGCTGCACCCCATGGCCAGGCACGTGTCCATGGCCGACAGAGGCGGCAGGGCGGCCAGCGTGTAGCAGCCGATGTCCCCGGCCACCACGGCCCCGAGCTGCTTCAGCACCAGGTAGGGCGCCGTGTGGGGGCAGCCGGGGCAGAGCACCGGCGGCCGCGGGGTCACCGCGGGCTCCGGCGGCGCCGGCCCCTCGGCCGGCGGCAGCACGCCCGCCGCCTGGAACCCGGCCCGGACCAGGTCCGGGGAGAGCTCGCCGGTGCGGGGGAAGAAGGCCTTCCCCTCGCAGGGGATCCCCGCCGCCCGGAGGGCCTCCTCCAGGAAGGGCTCCAGCTCCTCGACGACGAAGAGCCGGCGGACCCGGGCCGCGAAGGCCCGAACGGTCTCCAGGGGAAGGGGGAAGGACATCCCGAGCTTCAGCACGCTCGCCTCGGGGAGGACCTCCCGGACGTACTGGTAGGCGATGCTCGAGGTCACCACGCCCACCTCCGGGTCGCCCACCTCGACCCGGGTGAGGGGGCTCTCCTCCGCGTACGCCCCCAGCCGCTGCAGCCGCTCCAGCACGACCGGGTGGCGGGCCCGGGCGAAGCCCGGCAGCATCACGTACTTCGCCGGGTCCCGTCGGAAGGTGCCCTCCGGCGGCGGGTCCACGGGCCCCAGCTCGACCACGGCCCGGCTGTGGGCGATGCGCGTGGTGGACCGGAGCAGGACGGGGGTGTCGAAGCCCTCGGAGACCTCGAAGGCGAGCTTCGTGAAGTCCTTGGCCTCCTGGCTGTCGGAGGGCTCGAGGAGGGGCACCCCGGCGAACCGGGCGTAGAACCGGTTGTCCTGCTCGTTCTGGGAGCTGTGCATCCCCGGGTCGTCGGCGGAGACGACGACGAGCCCCGCCCCCACCCCCGTGTAGGCGGCAGTCATGAACGTGTCCGAGGCCACGTTCAGGCCGACGTGCTTCATGGTCACCAGGGCCCGGGCGCCGCCCAGGGAGGCCCCCACGGCGACGTCGAGGGCCACCTTCTCGTTGCTGGCCCAGCCGACGTCCACCCCCTCGAACCGGGCCAGGGCCTCCAGGATCTCGGTGCTCGGGGTCCCCGGGTACCCCGACGCCACCCGGACCCCGGCCTCGTGGGCCCCCCGGGCGATGGCCTCGTTGCCGGTGAGGAGGGCCCGGACCCCGGTCTGGACGGCCACGGCGCCCCTCACATCCCGGCGGGCACGGGGCCCGGGGACCCGAGGAGGCCCAGGACCTCCTCGTCGGTGAGGACGTGGTCGGACTCCTTGGCCCACGCCAGGATCCGGTCGACCACCTCCTCCTCGGCGTCCAGGCCGTGGCGGGCCAGCCACCCCAGGACGTTGGCCCGGCCGCTCATGGGCCCGATGCTGATCACCTGCTCCCGGCCGAACTCCTCGGCCGGCACGCCGCTGTAGACCCGGTTGGCGAGCCAGCGGTCGCCCTTGCGGAGGGCCTTGAGGATGGCGGCGGCGTGCACGCCGGTGCTCGTCTCGAAGGCGTCCTTGCCGACGACGGGGTAGTTCACGGGGATGGGCACCCCGGTGGCTCGGGACACCGCCCGGCAGTACTCGGGCAGGCTCGAGACGTCCCGGTCGATCCAGCCCAGGAGCTTCAGGTTGACGAGGAGGAGGTCCATGGCCGTGTTCCCCGCCCGCTCCCCGATGCCCAGGGCGCAGCCGTGGATCCGGTGGGCTCCCTCGGCCAGGGCCACGAGGGCGTTGGGGAGGTCGAGGCCCCGGTCCCGGTGCCCGTGCCAGTCGATGCGGACGTCCTCCCCGGTGTCGGCCACCACCCCACGGATGAAGCGGACCAGGTCCGCCACCCCCCAGGGGGTGGCGTGGCCGACGGTGTCGGCCAGGCAGATGCGGCGGGCACCGGCCTCGATAGCCGCCGTGTAGAGGCGGCGCAGGTCCTGGGGCTGGGCCCGGGTGGTGTCCTCGGTGACGTACATCACGTCCATGTCCAGGGAGCGGGCCAGGCGCACCGCCTCCTCGGTGGTCCGCAGGAGGAAGTCCATGTCCCAGCCCTCGGTGTACTGCCGAATCGGGCTGGAGCCGAGGAAGACGGCGGCCTGGATGGGCACCCCCGCGCGCTGCTGGGCCTCGGCGATGGGGTAGATGTCGTCGGGGTGGGTCCGGCCGGCGCAGTTCGGCCGGATCCGCAGGCGAGCCCGGCCGATCTCCCGGGCCAGGGCCACGACGTCGGCGAGGGCGTGGGGGCCGGCGCCGGGGTACCCGAGGTTCACGGCGTCGATGCCCAGGGCTTCCATGTGGTGGAGGATCTCGACCTTCTCGCCCACCTGGGGGCGGCGGACGGAAGGGCTCTGCAGCCCGTCGCGGAGGGTCTCGTCGTCCAGCTCGACGAAGCCGTCGGCGGGCCTCGGCTCGGTCCCGCTCCGGTTCCAGTCGTGGAGGAGGCTCTCCTCGCGACCTCCCGCGACCACCTCGACCACCTCCAGGTCTCGCACCGGGGGCTCTCGCCCAGGACCGTCCAACCGGTCGGTCGGAAACCAGGCTCCCGCTGCCTGACCGAGGGGTCAATCCCTCGGGCGCGTCATTTGCCTGATGCAGCTGCATCAAGGGAGGGGGGACGGGCGTCCCGGTGGAACCGGACCCTCGTCCAGCAGCTACACTGAGCCGCCGTGGACGCCCGCGACCCCTTCTCCATCCCCCTGGAGTGGGTCCCCGAGGACGGCAGGCCGCTCCTCGAGGCCATCCGGCGCTGGGCCGACGAGCAGGTGATCCCCTTGCGCCGCCAGATCGACGACGACTGGGAGACCCACGCGCTCTCCCACCGCCTCCTCACGGCCCTCTGCGTCGACCTGGGCTACCAGTGGGCCTGCTGGCCAAAGGAGTACGGCGGGGGAGGCGTCGACACCATGACCGCCCTCCTCGCCCTGGAGGAGATGTCCCGGGCCGACTCGGGCCTGGCCACGGCGGCGAGCTGCTCCATCTGGGCCATGTCACCCATCTTCCCGCCCCGGGAGAACAAGGTCCTCATGGACCTCTTCACCCCCCGGTTCCTCTCCACCGAGCGGTGGTACGTGGGCTCGGCGGCCATCACCGACGCCCGGAGCGGCTCCGACGTGGAGAACATCGACGGGACCCACGGCCGCTACATCGCCACCACCGCCCGCCGGGAGGCGGACGAGTGGGTGGTGAACGGCCACAAGCTGTGGCCGACGAACTCCGGGGGGCTCGCCGACGTCTTCGCCGTCTTCTGCACCACCGACCCCGAGGGCGGCGACGAGGCCTTCGCCATCATCTACGTCCCGGCCGACACCCCCGGGGTGACCCAGGGCAGGCCCTACCGGAAGGCGGGGATGTCGGGGGACGCCAACGGCGACGTGTGGTTCGAGGACGTCCGGGTCCCCCTGGAGTTCCGGGCCCACGGCCCCGGCGCCGACGCCGAGGTCGCCCGGGGGTTCATCGCCTCGGGCAATGTGGGGACGGCGGCCCAGTGCATCGGGGTCATGCGGGGCGTCTACGAGCTGCTCCGGAACTGGGTCGACACCCGGGTCGTCGGCGGCAAGCCCCTCAAGGAGCACACGATGACCGCCGCCGTCCTGGCCGAGATCGCCACGGCCATCGAGGTCTCCCGGGCCGAGACCTACCTGAAGGGTCGGATGCTCGCCCGGCCCGACCTCTACGGGCCCCGGCACACGCCGGAGATGCTCGCCCGGACCCGGGTGACGAAGCTCTTCGTCTCGGACCAGCTCACCCGGGTGGTGAACCTGGCCATGGACCTCATGGGAGCCCACGGGTACGCCCGCGACGGCGACGTCGAGAAGCACTGGCGGGACTCGAAGATCATGAGCCTGTGGATGGGCGGCCGGGCCCTCGCCCAGCTCGACATCGC
>CAYVCH010000199.1:0-4701 GCA_964449755.1 uncultured Actinomycetes bacterium | reverse complement strand
CTACTTCCGGGCGGGGGACGTGCTCTCGGGGGAGCCCATGGCCGCCGGCGCGGCCGGGCTGGCGGCCCTGGCCGTCCTGGCCCTGGCGGGGGCCCTGTGGTCCTTCGCCCGCCGGGACCTGACCCGCTGAGGCCGGGTCACGCCCCGGCGTGGTGGGCGGCGGGGCCGTGGGGGTCGGGGCCCCGGTGGCGGTGGGGGTCGACGTGGACCACCACCTGCCGGAGGCCGGGGACCTCGTGGAGGAGGGCGTGGCGGACCTCCTCGGCGATGGCGTGGCCCTCCTCGACGGTGAGGTCGGGGGCCACCGACACCGCCAGCTCGGCGCTCAGGACGTGGCCGGCCCAGCGAGCCCGCACGCCGGTGACGTGGGCGACGCCGGGAACCCCGGCGGCGACCTCCTCGAACAGGACGATGGTGGACTCCTCGGTGCCGTCCATGACCCGGAGGAGCACGTGGCGGGCGGCGTCCCTCAGCACGAACAGGATGGCCGCGGTGATGGCGAGGCCGGCCACGGGGTCGGCCCGGGGGAACCCGAGGGCCTGGCCGGCGGCGGCGGCGACGACACCGAGGGAGGCGAGGCCGTCGGTCCGGGCGTGCTGGCCGTCGGCCACGAGGGCGGCTGAACCGATGCGGCGGCCCACCCGGATCCGGTAGGCGGCCACCAGCTCGTTCCCGGCGAACCCCACCAGGCCGGCCGCCAGGACCCAGCCCAGGTGGTGGACGTCCCGTGGGGCGAGGAGCCGGCCGGTGGCCTCCCAGGCGGCCAGGGCCGCCGAGGCCGCGATGGCGAGGACGATGAGGATCCCCGCCAGGTCCTCGGCCCGGTGGAACCCGTAGGGGAACCGACGGGTGGGGGGCCGGCGGCCGAGGTGGAAGGCGATCCACAGGGGGATGGCCGTGAGGGCGTCGGCCGCGTTGTGGACCGTGTCGGCGAAGAGGGCCACGGACCCCGAGAGGACGACGATGGCGAGCTGGATGCCGGCGGTGAGGCCGAGGCCGGCCAGGGAGACGACCACGGCCCGGATCCCCGTGGCCGTGGGGGAGGAGGCCTCCGGGTGGGGACTCCCGTCGCGGCCGATGCCACTCATCCCCTGGCAAGCGTACCGCCTCGCCTCCCCCCGGTAGGCCGAGGCTCGCCCTCGGCCACCACCCCGGCCACCCCCGTAGGCCGAGGCTCGCCCTCGGCCCCCTCGGGCTCGCCCTCGGCCACCTCGGGCGCGGACCAGCCCTATCCGGCAGGAGGCAGGGACTCCAGGGCCGCCGAGACCTCGCCCACGTCCCAGAGGGGGCTCCACCGGTCGCGGATCCGGCCGTCGGGGCCAATGAGGAAGAGCCAGGGCTCGGTGAGGTCCCCCTCCCGGAGCAGCCAGTCCGCCGCCGCCCGGTTGATGACCTGGTTCTGGAAGTCCTTCCAGATCTCCACGTGGACGAAGACGGCCCGGTCGCGGTAGCGGTGGGCGAGCTCCTCGACGGCATCCACCACGGGACCGCAGAAGCGGCTGGTGCAGTACACCGGGGTGGCGAACGCGACGAGGACGGGCCGGCCCTGCTCCAGGGCCCGGGCGATGGTCCACCGGTGCAGGATGGGGTCGGGGACCCTCCCGTCCACGGCCGCCGAGTCCACCGCCGTGAGGGGGACTCCCTTCGAGGCGAGGGTGAGGTTCTCCGTGGCGAGGGCCCGGTCGCCGGGGGCGGGAAGGAGGGGGCCTTCCCGGACCTGGAACATGGCGGTGGCCCGCTCCACCGAGCCCGCCAGGTCGGCCAAAACCTTCACCTGCCAGATGCCGGGGCGGTCGAAGGCGACGCCCTCGGCCTGGTAGACGCCCCGGGCTTCGGAGGGCTCGGTGAGCCTCGGCCCCTCCCCCCGGGCCGGCTGGCCGGGGGTGGGGACGAAGGTGGCGACGGCCTCGGGGCCGGGGACGGGCTCGACGGGCTCCTCGGGGGTCCCCGTGTAGGAGAGGCGGAAGCGGACGGTCCCGAAGGAGAGGAGCCGGCCGTCGTCCGCGAAGAGCCCCACCAGGAGGCGCTGGGGCGGGCCGACGTAGAGGTCGGGGCTGGCCACGACGGCGTGGAGCCGCCCGCCCGCCGCCGGCCCTGTGCCCCCCGCCGAGCCGGCCCGGGAGCAGGCGGCCAGGGCGAGGGCGAGAAGCGCCCCGAGGGCCGCCCACCGTCGTCCTCCCACGGCTCCCATGTTCCCACCTCCTCGGTCGGTCAGCCGCAGCCCGGGACCCGCAGGCCCAGGACGTCCAGGGCCTGCCGGGTCGCCTCGGCCAGGAGCCTGGCGTGGACCGTGAGGCCACCGCCTCCGGCCCGGAGGTCGGCCTCCACCCGGTACTTGGCCTCGAGGAGCCGTCCAGCGGCGGCGGGGTCCACCGGCTGGACGGTGGCGGCGATGAGGTGCAGGGTGGCGTGGGCCCGGTCGTAGAAGGCCGCCTCGGCCCTGCCCCGAGGCAGCCCCTCGGCGATCCGGCACAGGGCGGCGACGGCCTGCCGGGCCGTCGCTGCGCTCAGCGTGGCCCCCGTCGTGGGCGGGACGGTCCGTCCCGGCCCCGTGACGCCGCCCCCGCAGGCGGAGAGGACCAGCGCCGCCGAGAGCAGCAGGGTGCGGGCCCGTCTCACCCGGCCCTCGCGCGGAAGCCGCACTCCGGGCAGCGGGCGTCCTCCGGCCCGAGCCCGTGCCCGCAGTAGGCGCAGGCCACCCCCGCCCGCCGCCGCGGGATCCCCTCCCGGAGGCGCCCGCGGATCCAGGTCCAACCGGCGAAGCCCAGGACCACGGCGGCGGTGAGGAGCAGCTCGTCCCAGCCTCCCTGGTGAGCGAGGAACCCCTCCACCTCACCCTCCCGACAGGATCAGCAGGCCGCCCACGGTGAACAGCACCATGGCGGCGAGCAGCGCGTACTGGGTCCCCACGGCGACCCCGGCGGGAAAGACCGCCACGGCCCGGTCGTGGGCGAGGACGACCCCGCCCACGTGGCCCGCCACGATGGCCGCCACCTGCACGTACCAGATGGTGGTGGCCGAGACCAGGGCCAGGTTCAGCGACCAGCCGGCCGTCCCGAGCAGGTCCCAGCCCCGCCCGAAGGGATCCGAGAGGAACCGGAGCCCGAGCTGGCCCTCCAGGACGAGGAGGGAGAAGTAGTGGGCCACGGCGTAGGCGAAGGCGATGGGGACCAGGCTGTGGACGAACCGGACGGCCAGGGGGTGCCAGCGGGCGCCCCCCACGGCGGCGGCGAAGGCCATGGCCGCCGCGTAGACCCCCGCCACCAGGAGGACGGCGGCCAGGAGGGCACCGGTCCCGGCCAGGACCCGCACGCCGGGGGAGAGGGCCCCGGTGAGGCCCAGCCAGGCCTTGGACCGGGAGAACCCGTCGAAGCTGGTGGAGCCGAGGAGCACGGCCACGAAGGCCACCAGGCCCGGGCGAGGCGGGATCCCGGGCAAGCCGGCCAGGGGCGGGCGCAGCACCACGCGCCCCCGGCCGTCCCGGGCCAGGGGCGCGATGCGGGCCAGGAGCGCGAAGTAGACGGCGAAGGCCTCCCCGCCCCGGGTCCAGGCGTCGCGGCCGAAGGCCGCCATGCCGGCCAGGCTCAGGGCGGCATACGCCACGGCGGCCACGCCCAGGACCCGCGGGGAGGCGCCGAAGGGGGCGACGAGCTCGAGCCACACGAAGGCGAAGAGGAGCAGGCCGGCAGGCCACACGCCCCACCCCTTCGGGTAGCGCCAGCGGGGCTCCTCCCCCAGGGCCAGGAGGCGGGCCAGGGTGTCCAGGGGGGAGCAGGTGGCCCAGAGGTTGCCGAGGAGGGCGTGGGCGAAGACCAGGCCCACCCAGAACCAGACGTAGACGGCCAGGGGGGCGAAGTTGTCCCCGGCGCTGGCGGGACCCGTGAGGGCGGCCAGGACCACCAGGAGGAAGGCCGCCAGGGAGAGGGCCCGCACCGCCCACTCGGCCCCGGGGGCGGTGAGGAGCCGCTGGAGCAGCTCGCCGGGGACGGGGCGGGCGGGATCCCCTTCGAGGCGAGGCTCTCGCCAGAGGGCGGCGAGGGCCACGAAGGAGATGACCAGGGCCGCCACCGCTCCCCACACGAACAGGGCCCTGGGGACGGGCAGGTCCACCCGCCCGCCGATGCCGTGGGCCCAGGCGGGCGGAGCGCCGGCCAGGGCCAGGGCGAGGGCCCCGGCGAGGGCAACGGGCAGGCGCCTCGGCCGCCTCACGGACGGACCTCCAGCCGGAACAGGAGGAGGCCAGCCTCCTCGAGCTCCACCTCGAACAGCCCCGGGGCGCTCGCCGTGAACTCCAGGTGGGCGGGGCTCCCCGGGCGCACCTCCGCCATGAGGTCGTAGCCGTGGACGTGGACCTCGTCCCGCACGTCGGCCGTGACGACGAGGTGGACGAGGTCCCCGACCCGGGCGACGGTCTCCGCCGGCACCTCGACGACCCTTCCGCCCTCGACGCGGACGGCGAGGGCGACCTCCCCGGCGCCGGGGGCCGGGGAGGGCTCCGTGGGTGCCGTGGGGCTTCCGACGCCCGCTCGGGCGTGGTCGGCGGTCTCCGTGGGAAGCGCAGAGCCGGCCGGCGGGCTCGCAGAGCGCCCGCAGGCCGCCAGGCCGAGGACGACGACGGCCAGGGTGGCGGCTCGTCTCGTGGTGGACATGAACCCTCCTTCCGCGTCGGGGCCGCCCTGCCGGGCGGCGGACCGTCAGGCG
>CAYVCH010000198.1:828-4742 GCA_964449755.1 uncultured Actinomycetes bacterium | reverse complement strand
GGTGGCCGCCGGCGTGGTCGTCGGGCGGCTGGCGTGGCGGTGGCCCGAGGTGGTGGGCCCGCGGCTGGCCCGGGAGACGGCGCCGGTGGCCCTCGAGCGGGGGACCCTCGTTGTGGCCGCACGCGACGGCCCCTGGGGGGGGCAGGCGCGGTTCCTGGCGGAGGAGATCGCCCGTCAGGCGAACCGGGCCTTGGGGGCCGAGGTGGTGGAGGCGGTCCGGGTGGTGGTGCGTCCTCAGGCCCTGAAACCCTTGGAGCGCAACGGGTTCTGAAGACGGCCGAGGGAGGCCGCGGGAGGGCCGTGGTTGGTAGAATGCGGGGCGCCGGTTCCCTTCGCGTGAGCCCCGCATGTGCGCGCCGGGACCGGCGTGCCCGGAGGGAACGGAGGGCGGTTGGCGACGGCACAGCCCGAGGCTGGCTACACGTCGGCGGACATCACGGTGCTCGAGGGGGTGGAGCACGTCCGACTCCGTCCCGGGATGTACATCGGGACGACGGGCCCCCGGGGCCTCCACCACCTGGTGTACGAGGTGGTGGACAACGCCATCGACGAGGCCATGGCGGGGCACTGCGACAGGATCGTCGTGCGGCTGCTCGCCGACGGTGGGGTGTCGGTGACGGACAACGGGCGGGGAATCCCGGTGAAGCCGATCCCCGGGATCAGGGACCGACGGCCCGCGGTCGAGGTGGTCCTCACCACGCTGAACGCGGGGGCCAAGTTCGGCGGTGGCGGGTACCGGATCTCTGGAGGGCTGCACGGGGTCGGGGTGTCCGTGGTGAACGCCCTGTCGGAGCGGATGATCGCTGAGGTCGCGCGAGACGGCTACAGCTGGCGGCAGGAGTACTCGCGGGGCCGCGCGACGAGCAGGTTGCAGCGGGGCAGGGCGACGACCGGGACCGGGACCACCATCACCTTCTGGCCGGACCCCGAGGTCTTCGAGGAGACCGGGTTCAAGCGGGAGGTGTTGGCCGAGCGCCTGCAGGAGCTCGCGTTCCTCACCCGGGGCATCGAGATCCACCTGGTGGACGAGCGGGAGCGGCCGGCGGCCAAGGAGGTCTTCAGGGCCTCGGGGGGGCTGGCGGACTTCGTGAAGCACCTGGGCGCCGGCAAGGAGGTGCTCCACCGGGTCATCGCCTTCCGGGGCGGCGAGGAGGACGGCTCGGCGGAGGTGGAGGTGGCCCTGCAGTGGAACGCGGGCTACGCCGAGTCCATCCACTCCTTCGCCAACACCATCAACACCCACGAGGGGGGGACGCACGAGGAGGGGTTCAAGAAGGCCCTGACGAACGTCGTCAACCGCTACGCGCGGCAGAAGGGGCTGCTCAAGGACAAGGACGAGAACCTGATCGGCGAGGACATCCGGGAGGGCCTCATCGCCATCGTCTCGGTGAAGCTCCGGGACCCCCAGTTCGAGGGCCAGACGAAGACGAAGCTGGGCAACACGGCCATCCGCTCCCTGGTGGAGACCACCGTCAACCAGCAGCTCGCCACCTGGCTGGAGGAGCACCCCACGGAGGGGCGGCGCAT
This sequence comes from uncultured Actinomycetes bacterium, assembly GCA_964449755.1. Lineage (GTDB taxonomy): Bacteria > Actinomycetota > UBA4738 > UBA4738 > HRBIN12 > CAYVCH01. Next base: position 3,215 of record CAYVCH010000198.1, on the reverse strand, counting down.
CGTGGCCAAGTGCGCGCAGGCCGCCAAGGCCCGGATGGCCGCCCGCCAGGCCCGGGAGCTCACCCGGCGGAAGGGGTTCCTGGAGTCCCTGTCGCTGCCCGGGAAGCTGTTCGACTGCCAGCTGACCGACCCCCGCCGCTGCGAGCTGTTCATCGTCGAGGGCGACTCCGCGGGGGGCAGCGCGAAGCAGGCGCGGGACCGGGCGACCCAGGCCATCCTGCCCATCCGGGGGAAGATCCTGAACGTCGAGAAAGCCCGGCTGCAGAAGGTCCTCGAGAACGCCGAGATCCAGGCCCTCATCGCCGCCATCGGCACCGGCATCGGGGACGAGTTCGACATCGGGAGGGCGCGCTACCACCGGGTGGTGATCATGGCCGACGCCGACGTCGACGGCGCGCACATCCGGACGCTGCTCCTCACGTTCTTCTTCCGGACCATGCGCGAGCTGATCGAGGCGGGGTACGTCTACCTCGCCCAGCCCCCCCTCTACATGGTCACCCTGGACCGGCGGCCCCGCTACTTCTACTCGGAGCGGGAATGGGAGGCCTTCCGCAAGCGGAACGGGGGCAGGAAGCTCGAGCCCCAGCGGTTCAAGGGCCTCGGCGAGATGGACGCCGAGCAGCTGTGGGACACGACGATGAACCCCGAGACCAGGACGCTGCTGCAGGTGACGCTGGAGGACGCCGCCCTGGCAGACCGCCTGTTCGCGGTCCTCATGGGGGAGGACGTGGCCGAGCGGCGGGCCTTCATCGAGGCCAACGCCAGGTACGTGCAGAACCTCGACGTCTAGCGCATGACCCAGGACGCCGCCGTCGGCACGGTCGAGCCCGTCGCCATCGAGGAGGAGATCCAGCGGTCCTACCTCGACTACGCCATGTCGGTCATCGTGGGGCGGGCCCTGCCGGACGTCCGGGACGGCCTGAAGCCGGTCCAGCGCCGGATCCTGTGGTCGATGCTGGAGGCCGGCCTCCGGCCGGACCGGCCCTACCGCAAGTCGGCCTCGGCGGTGGGGGACGTGGTGAAGAAGTACCACCCCCACGGCACCGACCCGGTCTACGACGCCCTGGCCCGGATGGCCCAGGACTTCTCCCTGCGCTACCCCCTGGTCGACGGCCACGGGAACTTCGGGTCCGTGGACGGCGATCCGCCGGCGCACATGCGGTACACGGAGGTTCGCCTGGCGCCCATCGCCCTGGAGCTGCTCCGGGACATCGAGGCCGACACCGTCGACCTCGCCCCCAACTACGACGGCTACGAGCGGGAGCCCACGGTCCTTCCCTCGCGGTTTCCCAACCTCCTGGCCAACGGCGCCGCGGGCATCGCCGTGGGGATGGCCACCAACATCCCACCCCACAACCTGGGGGAGGTGATCGATGGCATCGTCCACTACCTGGATCACCCCGAGGCCTCCCCCCGGGAGCTCATGCGGTTCATCAAGGGCCCCGACTTCCCCACGGGCGCCGTGATCATGGGCCGGGACGGGATCCGCGAGGCGTACGAGACGGGCCGCGGGTCCATCCGGGTCCGGGCCGTGGCCCAGGTGGAGGAGACCTCCCACGGGCGCCAGCGCATCGTCGTGAGCGAGTTGCCCTACCAGGTGAACAAGGCCCGCCTGGCCGAGAAGATCGCCGAGCTCGTCCGGTCGGGGCGGCTGCGGGACGTCGCCGACCTGCGGGACGAGTCGAACCGGCAGGGGATGCGCCTCGTGGTGGACCTCAAGCGAGGAGCCAACGCCCGGGTGATCCTGAACCAGCTCTACAAGCACACCCAGCTCCAGGAGACCTTCGGGGTCATCCTGCTCGCGCTGGTGGACGGGGTTCCCCGCGTGCTGAACCTGGCGGAGATGGTCGGGCACTACGCCGACCACCAGGTGGAGGTGGTGACCCGCCGGACCCGCTTCGAGCTGCGGAAGGCCGAGGAGCGAGACCACATCGTCCAGGGCCTCCTCGTCGCCCTGCAGCACCTGGACGAGGTGATCCGCATCATCCGGGGCTCCCGGGACGCCGACGAGGCCCGGGGCAGGCTGCGGCGGAAGTTCCGCCTCTCCGAGGTCCAGGCCAACCACATCCTGGACATGCCCCTGCGTCGCCTCACCCGCCTGGCGCGGGAGGAGCTGGAGGAGGAGCACCGCGACCTGCTCGACCGGATCGAGCACCTGAAGGGCGTCCTGAAGGACCCCCGGAAGATCCGGGCCGTCATCAAGGAGGAGCTCCTGGAGATCAGGAAGCGCCACGCCGACCCCCGGCGGACCCAGGTCCGGGCCGAGGAGGGGGAGCTGGACGTCCTGGACCTGGTGGCCGAGGAGGAGGTGGTGATCACGGTCTCCAGGGCGGGATACGTGAAGCGGGTGCCGGTGGGGACGTTCCGGCGGCAGGGCCGGGGCGGGA
>CAYVCH010000198.1:0-810 GCA_964449755.1 uncultured Actinomycetes bacterium | reverse complement strand
CCTGAAGGAGGAGGACGTCGTCAGCCACGTCTTCGTCACCACCACCCACCACTGGCTGTTGTTCTTCACCACCCGGGGCAGGGTCTACCGGGTGAAGGTCCACGAGATCCCGGAGTCGGGGCGCACCGCCCGGGGCCTCTACGCCGCGAACCTGCCGGGGGTCTCCATCCAGGGAGGCGAGCGGATCAGCGCCGTCATCGACCTCAGGGACTACGAGGACGGTCGGTACCTGCTGTTCGCCACCAAGAAGGGCATGGTGAAGAAGACGCCGCTGCCCGAGTACGACTCCCCCCGGACCGGGCTGGTCGCCATCGGCCTGCGGGAGGGCGACGAGCTCATCGACGTCCGGCTCACCGAGGGCAGGGACGAGGTGGTGCTGGTCTCCCGCCGGGGCCAGGCGCTCCGGTTCCGGGAGACCGCCGTGCGGCCCATGGGGCGGGCGGCGGCCGGGGTGATCGGGATGCGCCTGGCCGCCGACGACGAGGTCATCGCCCTGGGCGTGGTGTCCGAGGGACAGGAGCTGATCACCGTGACCGAGCACGGCTACGGCAAGCGGAGCTCCCTGAAGGACTACCCCACCAAGGGCCGTGGCGGGAAGGGCGTCATCGCCCACCACCTGACCGACAAGACGGGACCGCTGGCCGGGGCCTTCGTGGGCTCCAGGGACCAGGACATGTTCGTCATCTCCTCCTCGGGAGTGGTGATCCGGGTCCCCGCGGCGCAGATCCGGCGGGTGGGGCGGGCCAGCCAGGGGGTGCGGACCATGCGGGTGGAGGAGGGGGCTCGGGTGGTGGCCCTGGCGCCGGTGGT
>CAYVCH010000197.1:0-4763 GCA_964449755.1 uncultured Actinomycetes bacterium | reverse complement strand
GGTGCCGACCCGGTCGGCGCCCGGTCCGCCACGCGGCCACCGTCACGGCCCCCAGGCCGAACACCGACGTCAGGCCCCAGGTCGCGGCCTCGGCTCCGGGCACCGCCGCCAGTCCCCTGAGGGCTGCCCAGCCCACGAGGAAGGCCAGGCCCCGGTTCCGCGGAGGACCCAGGAGGAGCCGGCCCAGGGCCCAGGCCCCCCACGTGTACGCGAGGAGGGAGGCGAGCGCCAGGGCGAGCAGCAGCGCGAGTCCCAGCGGCAGGGCCACGACCGACAGCAACCCCAGTCCGGCCAGGGATGGCAGGAGCCCCGCCAGGACGAGGCCCCATCCCAGCGAGGCCCAGGGCGCCCCCCGGGCCGCGCCGTGGACGGCGTCGGCGGCGGCCGGGGCCACGACGAGGAGGAGGAGGCCGAGCAGCAGCGTGGACGTGGATAGGGCCGCCCACGGCAGCAGCCGCCCGAGCCAGCCCAGGCGGTCCCGGAGGCTGAACCGCACGTGCTGCAGCGTCCGGCCCCCCACCCGGGCGCCGGCGCCCAGGCTCACCTCGCCGGCGGCGAGCACGTCCCCTGCCACCTGGGCCCCCTCGCCGAGGGCCACCGGTCCCCCGGCAGCCACCACGCTGCCGCTCACCTGGCCCAGGACCTCCACCGGGCCGTCCACCACCACCACGTCGCCCCGGGCCACCCCCTCCACGCGGACCCGGCCGTGGAAGACCACGACCTCCCCCACCACCGTCCCCCGGGGCACCACCACGCTCCCCGAGAGGACCACCTGGTCCTCGGGATCGCCACCGGCGGCCAGGGCCGGCGCCGCCAGCAGCAGCAGGAGGCCGGCCGCGACCGCCGACACCAGGGAGAGCCGAGCGTTGAGCACGCGGGCATCCTACCCGGAGGCCCGGGCCGCCCGGCGCCTGCCCCGCGTCCCGGCCGTGGGGTACCGTGACGCCGTGGGCCTCGAACTGTTCTCGCCGCCCGTCCGAGCGTGGTTCGCGGCGAGCTTCCCCGAGCCCACCCCCGCCCAGCGCCAGGGCTGGCCGGCCATCGCCCGCGGGGACCACACCCTGATCCTCGCCCCCACTGGCTCCGGGAAGACCCTGGCCGCCTTCCTCTGGGCCGTGGACCGCCTCGCGTCGGAGCCCGCGCCCCCAGACCCCGAGCGCTGCCGGGTCCTGTACGTCTCGCCCCTCCGGGCCCTGGCGGTGGACGTGGAGCGGAACCTCCGCGCCCCCCTGGCCGGCATCCTCGAGACCGGCGCCCGCCTGGGGGGGCTCCCGCTGCACCGGCCCACGGTCAGCGTCCGCACCGGCGACACCCCCGCCGGGGAGCGCCGCCGCCTCGCCCGACGCCCCCCCGACATCCTCATCACCACCCCCGAGTCCCTGTACCTCATGCTCACGTCCTCGGCCCGGGAGGTCCTCCGGGGCGTCCGGTGGGTGATCGTGGACGAGGTCCACGCCCTCGCCGGCAACAAGCGAGGTGCCCACCTCGCCCTGTCCCTGGAGCGCCTGGAGGCCGTCGCCCGCCGGCCCCCCCAGCGCATCGGCCTCTCGGCCACCCAGCGCCCGCTGGAGGAGGTGGCTCGGTTCCTGGGGGGCCAGACCGGAGCCGGGCCGCGGCCGGTCACGATCGTGGACGCCGGGCACCGCAAGCCCACCGAGGTGGAGGTGGCGGTCCCCTCCCAGGACCTCCAGGCCCCGGGGGTCTGGCCGGCGGTGGAGCCGAGGCTCCTCGAGCTCATCCGCACCCACCGCTCGACCATCGTGTTCGTGAACGCCCGGCGGGCCGCCGAGCGGCTGGCGGCCCGCCTGAACGAGCTCGCGGGGGCGGACCTGGTCGCCGCCCACCACGGCTCCCTCTCGCGGGAGCGGCGGCGGGAGGTGGAGGAGCGGCTGAAGGCCGGGGTCCTGCGGGGCCTGGTGGCCACCAGCTCCCTCGAGCTCGGCGTCGACATGGGCGCAGTGGACCTCGTGGTGCAGGTGGAGTCTCCCGGCTCCGTGGCCCGCGCCCTCCAGCGGATCGGGCGGTCCGGCCACCGGGTGGGCGAGCCCTCCCGGGGCACGGTGTTCCCGAAGTACCCCGGCGACCTGCTGGAGGCCGCCGCCGTCGTGGGGCGGATGCGGGAGGGGCTCATCGAGGAGACCCGGTACCCCCGCAACCCCCTGGACGTCCTGGCCCAGCAGGTGGTGGCCATGTGCGCCGTGGACGAGTGGCGGGTCGAGGACCTGGCCCGCCTCGTCCGCCGGGCCGCCAACTTCGCCGACCTCCCCGATGCCCTCCTCGAGTCCGTCCTCGACCTGCTCGCCGGCGGCTATCCGGCCGGCGAGTTCGCCGAGCTCCGGCCCCGCCTGGCCTGGGACCGGCGGGCGGGGACCGTGCGGGCCCGGGAGGGGGCGCGCCGGTTGGCCGTGACGAGCGGCGGCACCATCCCCGACCGTGGCCTGTACGGCGTGGTCCTCCCCGACGGGACCCGGGTGGGCGAGCTCGACGAGGAGATGGTCTTCGAGGCTCGGCGAGGTCAGGTCTTCGTCCTCGGGGCCTCCGCCTGGCGAATCCAGGACATCACCCGGGACCGGGTGGTGGTCACCCCTGCCCCGGGGGAGGCGGGCACGGTGCCCTTCTGGCACGGCGACAAGCCCGCCCGCCCGGCCGAGCTGGGGCGGGCCCTGGGCGCCCTCGTCCGGGAGCTGCGGGCAGAGCCACGGGAGCGGGCCCTGGCCCGCCTCCGGCACGACGCTGGCCTCGACGGTCCCGCCGCGGAGAACCTCCTGCGCTACCTCGATGACCAGGAGGCGGCCACCGGGGCCGTCCCCGACGACCGGACCGTCGTGGTCGAGCGCTTCCGCGACGAGGTGGGGGACTGGCGGGTGTGCGTCCTCTCCCCCTTCGGGGCCCGGGTCCACGCGCCCTGGGCCCTGGCCCTGGAGGCCCGCCTGGCGAGCCGCCTGGGGGCCCCGCCCCAGGTGCTCTGGAGCGACGACGGGATCGTCCTCCGCCTCCCCGAGGCCGTGGAGGACGTGCCCCTGGAGGACCTCGTCCCCGACCCCGACGAGGTCGAGGAGGAGGTGGCCCGCGCCCTGCCCGGCACGGCCCTCTTCGCCTCGCTCTTCCGGGAGGCCGCGGCCCGGGCTCTCCTGCTGCCCCGCCGCGCGCCCGGCCGGCGGACGCCCCTGTGGCAGCAGCGCCAGCGCGCCGCCGACCTGCTGGCGGCGGCCTCCCGCCACCCGGACTTTCCGATCCTGCTGGAGACCGTCCGCGAGTGCCTGCGGGACGTCTTCGACCTTCCCGCCCTGCGGCGGCTCCTGGCCGACCTCCGCGCTCGCCGGGTGCGCCTGGTCGCCGCCGACACCGGCCGGGCCTCGCCCTTCGCTCGGTCCCTGGTCTTCCGCTGGGTGGGGGTCTACATGTACGAGGGAGACGCGCCCCTCCCCGAGCGGCGGGCCGCGGCCCTCACCCTCGACCGGGACCTGCTTCGGGAGCTGCTCGGCGCGGAGGAGCTGCGGGAGCTGCTCGACCCGGCGGTGCTCGAGCGGACCGAGCGGGAGCTGCAGGGCCTGGCCGAGGCCCGGCGGGCCCGCGGGGCCGACGACCTCCACGACCTGCTCCGTCGGGTCGGTGACCTCACCGAGGCGGAGGTCGCCGACCGCTGCGCCGGCGACCCCGGTCCCTGGCTCGAGCAGCTGGCGCGGGAGGGACGGGCCCTGCGGGTGCGCGTGGCCGGCGAGGAGCGGTGGGCGGCAGCCGAGGACGCCGCCCTCCTCAGGGACGCGATCGGCGTGTCCCTCCCGCCGGGCATCCCGTCGCCCCGATACCCCGGGGAGCCTCTGCCGGCCCTGGTGGCCCGCCACGCGCGCTGCCACGGGCCTTTCCTGGACCGGGAGGTGGCGGCCCGCCTCGGCCTGCCGGCGGAGGCCGTGGGGGAGGCCCTGCGGGCCCTGGAGGCCGAGGGCCGGGTGGTCCGGGGGGAGTTCCGTCCGGGAGGCCTGGAGCGGGAGTGGTGCGACGTGGGCGTGCTCCGGCTCCTCCGCCGCCGCTCCCTGGCCGCCCTGCGCCGGCAGGCAGAACCCGTGGATCCGGCCACCCTCGCCCGGTTCCTCCCCGCCTGGCAGGGGGTGACCGCCCCCCGGCAGGGCCCCGACGCCCTCCTGCAGGCCGTGGGGCAGCTGCAGGGATGCCCGGTCCCCGCCTCGGTGCTCGAATCCGAGGTCCTCCCGGCCCGGGTCAGCGGCTACCGCTCCGCCGACCTCGATGCCCTCTGCGCTGCCGGGGAGGTGGTGTGGGTCGGGGTGGGGCGGATCGGTCCCGACGACGGCCGGGTCGCCCTCCTGTTCCGCGACCGGGCCGCCCTCCTGCTCCCGCCGCCGGCCCAACCACCGAGGGGGCCCGTCCACCAGGCCCTCCGCCACCACCTGGCCACCCGGGGGGCCTGCTTCTGGCCGGAGCTGCTGGGAGCCGCCGGCGTCGCCGACCAGGCTGCCGTCCTGGAGGCCTTGTGGGACCTGGTGTGGGCGGGCGAGGTCACCAACGACACCCTGGCCCCCCTCCGGGCCTTCCTGGCACGCCGCCGCGGGCGCGCCGGCCCTCGGCCCCGGCCGGGTCGACTCCGGGCCGCCGGCCCGCCGGCCGGAGCCGGGCGCTGGTCCCTGGTGGCACCCCCCCTCGGGCCGCCGCCCGGACCCACCGAGGCCACCCACGCCCGCGCCCTCCAGCTCCTCGACCGGTACGGCGTCCTCACCCGGGAGGCCGCCTCCGCCGAGGGCCTGCCG
>CAYVCH010000196.1:0-4824 GCA_964449755.1 uncultured Actinomycetes bacterium | reverse complement strand
AAGGCCCGAAGTCAAGCATCCTCTTGGCTACAACCTTCGACCCCCAAGGGGCCGGAACAAGCCCATGAGCAGGTGGTTCTCCTCAGACGCCGGTGAGAGGACGGGGTAACTTCCGCTTAGAGGGCCCGGGAGGTCCGCTCCAACTCGCCCTCGAGCTCGGCAACCTCTTGGTCCTTGCCCGGGCGCCCGGGGCCCCGGCCCAGGGCGGTGATGGTCCCCTCCCGCACCCGCCCCCGGATGGTCCTGAGTTGCCAGGGCGTGATCCCCCACCTCCGAGGGTCCCCCGCTGCCGATCGCGGGCCCATCGGGCAACGACGCAGCCGTAGCGGCGCCCTGTGACACCCCGAAGGGACACGGCTGCGCTACCCAGACCCACGGGCTGGCTCCCACGCGGTACGTCCGGTGGATCGCGCATCGCCCGGCGCTGACGCGTGGGGCGACCACCACGCGCCCCTCCACCCCCGACGTCGTCACCGGGCGCGAGGTCCGACCGACCGCCGACCCGGTACGCCGGCCCTCGGGGGGTCACGCCCCGGGTAGGATGCCCGGGTATGGGGGGAGCGGCTCCGTGGTGGGCCCGGCCCGGCCTGGAGGTCCGCGCAGGGCGCCTGACGGTCGCGGGGCGCGACGCCGAGGCCCTGGGCCGGGAGCACGGCACGCCCCTGTTCGTCTACGACCTCCGCCGCATCGAGGAGCAGGCCCGGGCCCTTCAGGCGGCCCTGGCCGGGGCCGGCTTGCGCCACCGGGTCCGCCTGGCCCTGAAGGCCCAGCGCGATCCGGAGGTCCTCCGGTTCGTCCGGTCCCTGGGCCCCCCGGGCAGCTCCGAGGCCATCGGCATCGACGCCTGTTCCCCGGGGGAGGTCCGCCATGCCCTGGCCCACGGCTGGCTCCCGGAGGAAGTGAGCTACACGGGGACCAACGTCTCCGAGGAGGACCTGGACGTCATCCTCGCCCACGGGGTCCACGTGAACCTCGACCTCCTCTCCCAGCTCGAGCGCTACGGCCGACGTGCCCCCGGCGGGACCGTCGGGGTCCGGGTGAACCCCCGGGCCGGCGCCGCCTGGCGCGGTGGCGGGGAGAGCCTCTACAGCCGGCCCGGCCGGCCCACGAAGTTCGGCATCTACGAGGAGGACCTGGGCCGGGCCCTCGAGGTCGCCCGCCGCCACGGCTTCCAGATCGACACCGTCCACTTCCACGTGGGCGACGGGTTCTTGACCGACGGCCTGCCCGACTTCGAGGTGGCCGTCGAGCGGGTGGCCGCCATGGCCCGCCGGCTGCTGGACGCCGGCTGCCCCGTCCGGGAGGTGAACGCCGGCGGGGGTCTCGGGGTCCCCCAGCTCCCCGGGGACGAGCCCCTGGACCTTGCCGCCTATGCCGCCGTCCTCGCTCGGCACCTCCAGCCCCTGGGGGTCGAGGTGGCGGTCGAGCCGGGGGACTTCCTCTGCAAGGAAAGCGGCGTCCTGCTGGCCGAGGTGGTCACCGTGGAGGACCGTGCCGGGGTGCGGTTCGTCGGCCTCGACGCCGGGTTCCCCGTGGCTCCCGAGCACTTCATCTACGGCGCGCCCGTCGCTGTCGTCCTCTGCCGGGCGGCCGACGCGGCGCCGGCGGCCAGGGTGGTCGTGGCGGGGAACATCAACGAGGGCGACGACCTGTGGGCCGAGGACCTCCCGCTGCCCGAGGTGGAGGAGGGCGACATCCTGGCCATCCTCGGCGTGGGGACCTACAACCAGTCCATGGCCATGGCCCACTGCCTCCGTCCGCCGGCGGGTACGGTGTGCTTCGCTGACCGCACCTGACTGACGCTGACCTCCGGGGAGGTCGTTGCGCCGCCCCCTCCTGCCGCCGAGAATGGCCGGGACAGGGGAGGTGCGGCGATGCGGCGATCCGAGCCGGTCTCCGTCGCGGCGGGCGCGGCGGCCGTGGGCGGTCTCGTGGCCTTCGTGGGGGTGTACCTGGGCTGGTTCTCCGTGACCGCGCCGGCCGGGAGCGGCAGCTTCGGCGGGACGGCGGACTGGACGGGCCTGGTGGCCGCCATCGCGGGGCTCCTCGCGGTCGTCGGCGGCGGAGCCGCCGTCCTGCTCCGGGGTGGCGTCCTGGGAACCTGGGGCGCCGGGCTGGCCTCGGTGGGGGGAATCTTCGCCGCTGCCATGGCCACCATCGCCCTCCTTCGGCTGGACGCCGTTGCGGCCGAGACGCCGGCGATGTCTCGGCCAGCGGCGCCGGTGGGGCCGGGCTGTGGGTCTCGCTGATCGGTGGGCTGGTGGCCACGGTGGGCGGTTTCCAGGTAACCAGGGCGACGTCGGCCTCCTGACCTCCACTCCGCGGCGTCCCGGCCCGGCGGGCGCTGCCGGTCCGGGCCGAGGGCGGCCGGGCCTACCCCGCGCTCTGGAGCTCCTCCGGGCTGACCCACCGCTCGGCCCAGGCCTTCAGGGCCCGGACGGCCGGCTCCAGCTCGCGACCCTTGGGGGTGAGGTGGTACTCGACCCGCACCGGCATCTCGGGGACCACCGTGCGGGTGACGATGCCCTCCGCCTCCAGGGTCCTCAGGCGTTCGGCGAGGAGCCGGTCGGAGAGCCCGGGGATGGCCGCCGCCAGCTCGCTGAACCGGCTGGCCCCGGCCAGGAGGGCCCGCACCAGCTCGAGGGTCCAGCGGTTGGCGACGATCGCCATGGCCCGGTGGTAGTGGTGGCAGTAGGGGGTCAACCGCCTCGTCACGGACCCATCGTACGCCGTTCGGCAGGGGCTGCAACGGGGTGGGGAACTTGGGAATCTCTGGTACCTTACGCAACGTTAGTTCGCCCAGGAGTCCCCGGCCGGAGCCCCCGGCGCCGGCCCTGCCAGCGAGAGGAGGAACGCATGAGCACGCAGCCCACGCGGGAGGTGGAGGGGACCGAGCTGCCCGCCCCCGGAAGGTGGGTCATCGACCCCAAGCACTCCTCGGTGGAGTTCGTGGCCCGGCACATCCTGACCCGGGTCCGGGGGCGCTTCCGCGACTTCTCCGGCACCATCGAGGTCGACGAGGTGCCCGAGCGGTCCCGGGTGGAGGTCCGGATCGACGCCGCCAGCATCGACACCGGGACCCCCGACCGCGACCAGCACCTGCGGAGCCCCGACTTCCTCGACGTCGAGCGGTTCCCCTCGATCACCTACCGGAGCACCGCGTTGCGGCCCCTGGGCGGGACGCGCTTCGCCCTCGACGGGGAGCTCACCATCCGGGACGTGACCCGCCCCGTCACCCTCGACGCGGAGCTGGTGGGCGTGCACGCCGACCCCTGGGGGAACACCCTCGCCTCCTTCTCGGCCCGGACGACGCTGGCGCGGGAGGACTGGGGCGTGACCTGGAACGTCGTGATCGAGACCGGTGGGCTCCTGGTGGGCAAGACGGTGGAGGTCGAGCTGGAGGTCGAGGCCGTCCTCCAGCAGTAGCCGCCCGGAGCCCGGCGGGGGCGACGGGACCTGCCCGGGCCGGCTGGGGCCGGGGCCGTACGATGGGCTCGCCATGCGGGTCGCCCTCTGCCAGATGAACGCCGGCGACGAGGTGGAGCTGAACCTCCGCGTCGCCGAGGAGCTCCTGGCCGAGGCGGCCAGGGGTGGCGCCGACCTGGCCGCCCTGCCGGAGCTGTTCGTGTTCATGGGCCCCTCGGCCCGCCACCGGGAGGTGGCGGAGCCCGTCCCCGGGCCCACCAGCGACCGCCTTGCCCGGGCCGCCCGCGAGCACCGCATGTGGGTCCTGGGCGGGAGCCTCCTCGAGGCCGCCGGCGGGCGCATCCACAACACGAGCCTCCTCTTCGACCGGGGCGGGGAGCTGGTGGCCCGGTACCGGAAGATCCACCTGTTCGATGTGGCCCTCCCCGGCCAGCCCCCGATCCGGGAGTCGGCCACCTTCGCTCCGGGCGAGGAGGTGGTGACGGCCGGGACGGAGTTCTGCCGGGTGGGGCTCTCCATCTGCTACGACCTCCGGTTCCCCGAGCTGTACCGGATGCTCGCGGCCCAGGGCGCCGAGGTCCTGTTCGTCCCCTCGGCCTTCACCCGGCAGACCGGGCAGGCCCACTGGGAGGTCCTGCTGCGGGCCCGGGCCATCGAGAACCAGGCCTTCGTGGTGGCCCCGGCCCAGTGGGGGGCGTGGGGTCCGGCCGAGGACCACCGCCGCTGCTACGGGAACAGCCTGGTCGCCGACCCCTGGGGGCGGGTGATCGGCAGGGCCGGCGACGAGGGCACCGGGGTCAGCCTGGTCGACCTCGACCTGGGCGAGGTCCGCCGGGTCCGCGAACGGCTCCCGGCCCTCTCCCACCGACGCCTGGCCCCCCCGTGCTGAGCTGTCCCGGAGGGTCCCCCTTCCCCCTGCCGCCCGGTCCTCCCCCGCTACGCGCTGCCCCGGAGCCGTTCCCAGTCCTGGGGAGTGTCGACGTCGGGGGGCTGGTCCGCCTCGACGTGCACGTCCAGGACCCAGTCGGGGTGCCGCGCCATGAGGGCTCGGGCCCCCACGTCGCCCGCCAGCCGGGTGGCCTCGTCGAAGACCTCCCGCGACAGCAGGGCGGGGCCGGGGCCGTCTCGGTAGGCCAGGCGGGCGATCCTGGGACGCGCCCGACGGAAGGCCTCCACCAGGGCCCGGAGGTGCTCCGGTGCCACCCCTGGCTGGTCGGCGAGGAGGACCACGGCGCCCTCGCTCGAGGCACCGCAGGCGCCGAGGCCAGCCGCCAGGGAGGTCGCCTGGCCCTCGGCGTACCGGGCGTTCACCACGGCCCGCGCCCGGGGGGGCAGCCGCAGGGCCGCCCTCACCCGGTCGGCCTCGTGGCCGAGGACCACCACCACCTCGTCGAGCCC
>CAYVCH010000195.1:0-4836 GCA_964449755.1 uncultured Actinomycetes bacterium | reverse complement strand
CACGACAGCACCCTGACCAGGCCTTTTGCTTCTCGCGATGTCAAACATGGGGTAGCGGCGGGCGCCCCGGCGCCCCAGCTCAGCGCCCGGAGGCCGCGTCGGCGGCGGCCCGCCGGAGGGTCCTGAGGAACCGCTCCCGGTCCTCCCGGAACTGGACCACGTCGGCCTCCACGCCCGTCGCGATCTCGTCGATGGCGACGAAGAAGGCGAGCTGCCCCTCGCGCAGGGCGTCCAGGATCTCCCCGTTGCGCCGGGCCACCTTGAAGATGGACACCCCGTCGGTGATGAGCTTGACCTCGGAGAGCTGCTTGTCCAGGCCCGCCGTGCGGTTCAGGAAGTCCCAGGCCCGGCGGACCCGCTGGAGGGACATGCCGCCGTCGAGGAGGGACTTCACCACCTTGAGGGCGACCAGGTCCCGGAAGGAGTACAGCCGCGGCACCCCCGGCCGCCCCCGCGTGCCCTGCACCGACGGCTTCACCAGCCCGATCTGGTCCCAGTACCGGAGCTGCCTGGGCGTGCACCCCGTGAACTTGCATGCCTGATGAGCGGTGAACCCCTCCATCGAACGCGCGACCTCCGACCTCCCAAGCTCCACCGCGCCCTCGGCCAAAGGGGGAAGGACCGACGCGCACCACATCCGGGGGAAGGTGAGCCCGGTTCTACTGCAACCCCGGCCCGCTGGCAAGCGGGCAGGTCAGCCCGGGCGCCCGCGCCGGGGCTCGGAGCCTCAGCGCGCGGAGGGGGGCTCCTGGCCCCGGAGCCGCCCCGACAGCCGGGCGAGGAGGGCCGCCAGAGACAACCGCCCACCCTGCTGCATGGCCCGGACCTGGTCCTGGCCCATCTGCTTCAGGTAGCGGTAGATGAGCAGCGTGGACAGCAGCATCACCGCGAAGCCCGCGGCGGCGACCCAGAGCTGGACGAAGAACAGCAGGAGCATGACGAACCCGCCGAGGAAGGCCAGGGACGCCCACCGGATCCGCCGGGCCAGGTGCGTGTAGAGGGACGTGCGACCCACCTGCTCGACCAGGCGTGGGTCCTCCTCGGCCAGGCGCCGCTCGATCTCCTCGAGGATCCGCTGCTCGTCGGGGGAGAGGGGCATCGCTCCTACCTTGCCGGCATCGGTTCCATTATAGGGACGCCCCTTGAGCGGAACGAGGGGGGCGGCCGCTCCGGGGCCGGACGCCCCGGCGGCGGCCGGGGAGGGGAAGCCGCCCCTCGGTGCCGGCGGTCGAGGAGGGAGGCCGGCCCTCAGTGCCGGCGACGGTCCAGGAGGGAGGCCGGCCGGGCCGCCCCGCGCCCGAACCGCCGCTCGATGCGGTCCACCGCCCGCTCGAGGTCGGACCAGCGCGTCCCCCGGAGCAGGGCGAGCTGCTCCTGCCCGGCCGACACCAGCCCCGTGGCCTGGATCCCGAGGAGGCGCAGGCGACGGCGGGTCCCCGGCAGCGACCGGTACAGCCCCGCCGCCACCCGGTACAGCTCGGCGCCGACGTCGGTGGGGGCGGGCAGCGTCCGGGACCGGGTGAGCGTGGTGTAGTTGGCCAGGCGGACCTTGAGCACGACGGTGCGGGCCCGGTAGCCCTCCGCCCGGAGCCTCGCCCCCAGCCGCCCGGAGAGGGCGAGGAGCTCCCGCAGCAGCGCCTCCTCGTCGTCGAGGTCGTGGTCGAAGGTCTCCTCGTGGGAGAGGGACCGGGGGGGTTCGTAGGGGACCACCGGCCGGTCGTCCTCCCCCCGGGCGAGGGCCCCGAGGGCCCGGGCCTGCCCCTCACCCACGAGGGGGGCGAGCAAGGCCTCGGGGGTCCGCGCCAGGTCCCCCACGGTGCGGACCCCCAGGCGGGCGAGGAGGGCCGCCGTCTGCTGCCCCACCCCCCACAGGGCGTCCACGGGCAGGGGGTCCAGGAAGGCCGCCACCTCCCCCCGCCGGACGACGAGGAGCCCGTCGGGCTTGGCCCGGGCCGAGGCCAGCTTGGCCACGAGCTTGCCCGGGGCCACCCCCACCGAGCAGGTCACCCCCACCTCCCGGCGGACGTCCTCCCGGATGCGCCGCGCCACCTCCTCCGGCGGGCCGAAGAGCCGCCCCGCCCCTCCGACGTCGAGGAAGGCCTCGTCCAGGGCCACGGGCTCCACCAGGGGCGTGTAGGCGAGCAGCACCTCCCGGAAGCGGTTGGCGTGGGCGCGGTAGGCCTCGAAGTCGGGGGGCAGGAACACGGCGTCGGGGCAGAGCCGCCGGGCCCGGACCGCCGGCATGGCCGAGCGGACCCCGTGGGCCCTGGCCTCGTAGGAGGCGGACATCACCACCCCCCGGGGCCCGGTGGCCCCCACCACCACCGGCCGTCCCGCGAGGCGAGGGTCCTTCAGCACCTCCACCGAGGCGTAGAAGGCGTCCAGGTCGACGTGGAGGATGGGCTCCGCCGGGCGCCTCACTGGGCACCCCCTGCCGGCGCCCCCCGGCCCACGGCCCACAGGCCGAGGAGTCCGGTGGCCGCCAGGGCGACCCCGACCCCGAGCATCGTCGGGCGAACCGCCACGAGGCCCCCGAGGGCGCCGATGGCGAGGGAGCTGGCCAGGGCCATGGCCTCCTGGAGGGCCCCGAAGACGCTCGTCACCCGGCCCCGCTGCTCCTCGCCGACCACCCGCTGGATGAGGGCGAGGGAGGGAGGGAACATGAAGGAGAAGCCGGCCCCCATGACCACCGCCCCCGCCAGGGCCACCCGAAACAGGCCGGGGCCCGCGTACACGAGGGTCCCCAGCCCGGCAGCCGCCACACCCGCGCCCACCATGGCGAGCTCCCGGCCGGTGCCCCTGCGGGCCCGGGAGATGGCCACCGCCCCCACGAGCGAGCCGGCACCGCTCGCGGCCCACAGGAAGGAGATCGCGCTCTCTCCCTGTCCGAGGACCCCCCGCACGAACAGGGGCTCGAGGACGAAGAAGACGTTCAGCAGGGTCCAGCCGGCCCCCGCCACCGCGAGCAGCAGGCGCAGCTCGGGCAGCCGCCAGCAGGTCCGCGCGCCCTCCGCCAGGTCCCCCAGGGCCAGGGCCGGTCGCCGCCCGCCCTGGCGGATGTCGGGCACCGCCACGTTGAAGCCCAGGGCCAGGGCCCCCGCCCCCACGGCGCCGGCGTAGACCGAGCCACTCCCGGCCACCAGCAGGACGGAACCGGTCCCCAGGGTCCCCACCACCAGCGACAGCTGGGAGGAGGCCGACAGCATCCCGTTGGCCTGGACCAGGCGCCCCTCCTCGACGAGGAGTCCGGTGAGGGCCGATCGGGCGGGCTCGATGGCGGCGAAGGCCAGGCCCACCAGGAAGGAGGAGGCGTAGAGGGAGGCCACGGAGGTGGCGGCCCAGGCCGCAGGGACCGCGGCGACGAGGGCGAGGTGGCCGCAGAGGTTCAGCCACTTGGGGCTCCACCGGTCCACCAGCACCCCCTGGAGGGGCAGGGCGAGCACGTAGGGCAGGGAGAGGGAGGCGCCCAGGAGGGCCATCTGCCGGGGAGTGGCGCCGAAGCGGAAGGGGGCATCGGCCCACATGGCCGCGAGGTAGCTCCAGAAGGCCAGGCCGCCGAGGCCCTCCCCCAGCACGAGCCACAGGAAGGGGCGGCGGGTGAGGAGGTGCGGAGGCAGGGTCCCGGCGTGGGGGATGGTGGGCTCGAGCAGGACCTCCTCGGGTCCTCCCGCCTCCGCGGCCTGGCCCGGCGCGGCGCGCTGGCCCGCCGTTTCCGCCGGTCCCGGTTCGGTCGGCGTCGGTGCCTCCTGGTCGGGTTCCATCCGCCTCACCGCCAGCGCCCTCCAGCCCCTCGGGGGGCCCGTTGGATCCTCCCAGATCCCGCCGGTCGCCTGCCCCGCCCGGCGGAGACCGGGAGTCAGCTGGGCGGGCTCGCTCACCACCCGGCCGAGCCCCCGCTCGCGTGCCAGAGCTTCCTCGGCGGCGGCGGCGCGGCGCCGGCCCGGGCCAGGGCCTCCGCCAGGCGGCCCTCCCGGCGGGCCCCGTGGAGGGCGGCCAGGTCCCAGACCTCCTCGGCGACGACGCTCGCCCCCCGCACCCCGGTCCGCCGCAGGCGCCCCCACACCGCCAGGGCGAAGGCGTGGAACACGGTGCGGGCGCAGCGGGGCTGGACCCGCTCGAAGACCGTGACGTCCACCGGGCCGGTGCCGTCGTCCAGGGTGAGGAAGACGATCCGCTGGCCGCTCCGGACCGCCGGGGTCTGGGAGGCCACCTTCACCCCGGCCACCATCACCCACTCGCCGCCCCGGCGGCGTCTGAGCTCGGCGGCCCGCACCACTCCCAGGTCGGCCAGGAGGGGCCCGTAGAAGGACATCAGGTGGCGGCTGGCGTCCAGGCCCAGGACCTGAAGCTCCGCCCGGACCCGCTCGGCGTCGGTGTACTCGGGAAGGCAGCCCCCAGGGCGAGGGGTGGCGGCGCGGCCCGGCGGGAGGGACCCCCAGGACGAGGACGTGGCGGACCGTGGGCCTCCGGCATCCCCGCAACCGGCCGAGGGGAGCGGGGGGGGCCCGGCCGGACCGGCAGCCGCCACCCCCACGCCTGGTGCGGCGAACGCTGCTCCGCCCCCCAGGTCCAGCTCGAGCTGCTCCCCCACCCGCTCCGGCCGCTCCACCATGGCCCGGTAGAGCCGGTCCCGGCGGGTCCCGGGGGCAGGCAGGGCGTCGAAGGCCCCGGCGTGGGCGAGGGCCTCGGCCACCGGCCTCGACACCGCCGTGCGCCCCAGGAAGTCGCCCACGTCCCGGAAGGGCCGCTCCGCCCGGGCGGCGAGGACCGAGGCGATCTCGGCCTCGGAGATCCCCGCCACGTCCTTCAGGGCCAGCCGGATGCCGTAGCGGCGCC
>CAYVCH010000194.1:0-4858 GCA_964449755.1 uncultured Actinomycetes bacterium | reverse complement strand
CCGCCTCCGCCGCCCGGATCATGTTCTTCGTCGTCCCCCTGGCTGCCGCGGCCGAGGTCCTGCGGGCTCTCCTGAACGCACGGCACGCCTTCGTCGCCCCCGCCGCCATGGACGTCGTCCTGAACGGGGTGGCCGCGGCCATCGTCCTCGGGGTGGGGGGTGGGGGCGTCGGGGTCATCTCCTGGGCCTACGCCGCCGGCTCCCTCGCCCAGGTCCTCTACCTGCTGGGCGTGGCCCTCCTGCGGGGGTTCCGGCCGCGCCCCGTGGTCGACCTCCGGGACCCCGACGTGAGGGCAGCCGGCCGTCTCCTCGTCCGTCCCCTTGTCGGGGCGGGCCTGAACCCCCTGGCCCGCCTGGGTGAGCAGCTCGTCGTCTCGTACCTGCCCGCAGGGTCCATCACGGTCCTCAACTACGGCTACCGGCTCGTGTCGGCCATCGGGGGGTCGGTGCTGTTCCGCTCGGTCATGGTCGTCCTCCTGCCCCGCCTCACCCGGGCCACCGCCGCGGGTCCCGGGGAGCGGGTCCAGGACATCGTCCGGCTGGGAGTTCGGATCATGCTCGCCGTGTCCCTCCCCCTCACGGCGACCATGGCCGTCCTCAGCCGCCCCGCCGTCCTCGCCGTCTTCCGGCGGGGAGACTTCTCCGCCGAGGCGGCCGAGCTCCTCGGCCTCGTCCTCGCCGTCTACGCGGGAAGCGTCGTCGGGTCCGGCGTGCAGCGAAGCCTCCTCGCGCCCGTCTTCGCCAGGCTCGACACGCGGACCCCCTTGCGGAACACGGCCTACGGCGTCGCGGCGAACCTCCTCCTCGTACCGGTGTTCACGCTCCCCTTCGCCGGGAGCGGCCGGGCGGTCCTCGGCGTGGCAGCCGCCTACTCCGTGGCCCAGTACGTGAACGTCGGCCACGCCTGGCGCCGGCTCCACCGGGACCTGGGGATCCGGCTGGTCGGAGTGGGGGGGACCCTCACTCGGCTCGCCGGGGCAACGGCCGGAATGGCCGGGGTCCTCCTCCTCGGGTACCGGGCCCTCCACCTGGGCGGTCCGCTGTCCCGGTCGGCCCTGGCCGGGCGAACGGCGGTGGTCGCGGCGGCCGGCACCCTCGCCTTCGCCGGCCTGGGCGCCCTCCTCGCCCCCGCCGACCTGTGGCGGGGGTGGAGGGCGGCGAGGCAGGGTCCTGTCAGCGGCCCAGGTAGCCGTGGCGGAGCATGAGGGGCCAGGCGATGGCAACGACGGTTGCTCGGTCCCGGGCGCGCATCCGGTCCCGCCACTCGAGGTCCGGGCGGATCGCCACGACCCCCGTTTCGAACCGCCCCGGGTTGCCGGCAACGGTGTGGGTGGGGCCGAGGCGCACGGAGGCCTCGGTGA
Source organism: uncultured Actinomycetes bacterium (assembly GCA_964449755.1). GTDB lineage: Bacteria > Actinomycetota > UBA4738 > UBA4738 > HRBIN12 > CAYVCH01. The sequence continues at coordinate 3,497 of CAYVCH010000194.1, read as the reverse complement.
CGAAGGGCAGCTCGGCCACGGCCTCGCCGGTCAGGGCCACCACCCGCTCCACCGTCTCCCGAGGGCGGGCGACGAAGTCCTCGTACCGGATCCGCAGGTACCGGCCCTTCCGGCGGGACCAGAGGAGCTCGGCGACGGCGTTCCAGAGGGCCCAGAGGAGGGCGCTCTTGCCCGGACCCTGCCGCTGCATCTGGCCGCCCGTGTCGGGGAGGGGCTTTACCCGAAGCCAGGAGTAGGCCGTCGCCCGAGGGTCCCGCACGAGGTGGACCACGTGCAGGTCGAGCCCCGGGAGGGTGTCCAGGAGGCGGCCGTAGGTGGGGAGCTTGGAGGAGTCAACGATGACCCGGGCCCCGGTCCGACGCGCCACGGCCCGGTAGAGCTGCTCGAGGTGCCGGAGGTACTCGCCCAGGTGTCGCCTCAGCTGCCTCCTCGACCCGAGGAGGAGGGGGATGTGTCGGGCCCGGGTCCCGCGGGCCTGCAGGGCCCGCATGGCCCTCGGGTCGACGCCGTCGCGGTTGCCGTAGGCCTCGTCGATGACCCCTGTCCAGACCGGGCAGGCCCGGAAGGGCGCTCCGCAGCCACAGGGACGGTTCTGCAGAAGGCCTCGCTCCCAGATGTATCGGAGCTCCCCCACCGACACGAAGCCCTCCAGCTGGCCGAGGACGGTGTCGAGGATGGTACTGCCGCTGCGTCCCGCACCGGCGATGTAGAGGACCTTCACCCTGGCGCCCACGGCGGCCACCGTCCTTCGGGGGCGGCTCCACGGGAGTCTAGCGGTCGGTGGGGGGCCGGTCACCCACCGCCCGTGCCGCCGCCGGTGGACGGGTTCACCGCTCGGCCGGAAGGGCACCTGCCCTGCGGGCCTCCGGCGTGCCCGAACGGCCCCGGGCAACGGACCTCCGACCTCCCCCGGGACCTCCCCCCCTGCCCGCGGGCGGTGGAGACGGGAAACCGGTCTCTGGTCCTACCCAGCGACCTCCGATCCCCGCCGATACCTCGCCGTGGAGGCGTCGATGGGACGCGGTCGAGGCATCGCGGGGAGGGCCGCCACAGGGGCCTGCGCGGCCCTCCTCGCGGCGGCCCTCGCCCTCGGGACCCCGGCGCGGACCTCGGCCGGTCCGGTCCCCGGTCCCTCCCCGAAGGGGCCGCCGTTCTGGGCGGCCGACTTCATGGCCGGGGCCGTGCGGGTCACCCGGGAGCGGGCCGTCCTCCAGGCCCGAGCCTTCGACCTCATCGTCGCCCTCCGGGGGACGTATCGGGACCACGTGGCCGCCATGAAGGCGGCCAACCCCGACCTCGTCCTCCTCGTGTACCTGAACGGGACCTTCGCGCAGTCCAGCCAGGGGAGCGCCTACCCCGACGGCTGGTACGCCCGGGACGCCTCGGGGGAGAAGGTCCGCTCCCTGGGGTTCGGCAACTACCTCATGCGCCCCGACGAGCCCGGGTGGGTGGCCGACGTCGTGGCACGCTGCCGTCGCTTCCTCGAGGAGAGCGGCTACGATGGCTGCTTCCTCGACATGCTCGGCGCCGCGCCCCTCCACCCCGGCTACGCGACGGGGCTGCCCGTCAACCCCGCCACGGGCGCGGTGTGGACGCGGGCCGACTGGCTCGTGGCCACCTCTGGGATCGCCGAGGCCGTCCGTCGTGCCGTGGCCCCGAGGCCGGTGTTCGGCAACGGGCTCGGCAGCGGCGGCCTGTACTTCGCCCCCGTTGCCCCCTCGAGGGTCCTCCTGGGGCCTCTGGGCGGGGCCATGGCGGAGCGGTTCGTCCGGGACCCGACGGACCCCGCCGACCGCCGGCGCCCCGAGGAACGGTGGCTCCGGGATGTCCGATTGGTCGCCGACGCCGCAGCCCGAGGTCGGACGGCCCTGGCGATGACCAAGGTCTGGGTGCCGGCGGGAGCCCGGGACCTCGAGGCCTGGCGGACCTACGCCCTGGCCACGTTCCTCCTCGGCTACGAGCCCGGTCACGGCTACTTCTCCTTCCGAGCCGACCACGGTCTCACCGACCCCTCCATCGCAGGCGGCCCCGACCTCGGCGCTCCCCTGGGAGCGTACCGGGAGGCCGGCGGAGCCTACCTGAGGGCCTTCGAGCGGGGCCTCGTCCTCGTGAACCCGGGCTCGGCGACGGTACGGGTGCCGGTGGCCGCCCGGTACCGACCGGGCCGGAGCCGGGGCTTCGTCACCCTCCGTCCGCACTCGGCGGCCATCCTGTCCCGGACCTGACGGGGTGCCCTCCTCACCTGGCCACGAGGCGGAGGTAGAGCTCCTCGGTGGCCCGGGCCGTGTCTTCCCACCGGTACGTGCTCAGGACCTCCTCCCTGAGGCCTCGGGCGCCCTGGCGCTCCCGGGCGGGGGAGGCGATGACCACGGCCAGGGCGGAGGCGAGGGCCTCCTGGTCGCCGGCGGGCACCACCCGTCGGCCCGGGGCCTCCTCCCCGACCACCTCCACGTGGGGGGGGATGTCGCTCACCACGACCGGGGTGCCATAGGAGGCGGCCTCGAGGAGGGTGAGGGGCAACCCCTCGAGGAGGGAGGGGAGCACGAAGGCGGTGGCGTTCGAGTACAGCTCCTCCAGGGCGGCCCCGTGGACGTAGCCGGCGAGGACCACCCGGGGGTCGGCGGCCGCCAGCTTCTGGAGGGAGCGGACGTAGTCGTCGGTGAAGCTCGACCCACCGGCGAGGACGAGGCGGATGTCACCGGGGACCCCCCGGAAGGCCCGGATGAGGAGGTCCGGGGCCTTCTCCGGGACGAGACGCCCGACGAAGAGCAGGTAGGGCCGGCCCTCGAGGCCGAGACGACGGAGGGCCTCCCCGGGAGGCCGCGGGGTCGGCTCCTCCACGCCGTTCGGGATGTAGTGCGTGGCCCGCCCGTACCGGATCCGGTAGTGGTCGGCGAGGCTCCGGGAGACGACGACGGTGGCGTCGGGGACGAGGGCGGAGAGCCACTCGGCCGTCCGGAGGACGGCCCTGGCTGCCGTCCCCCACTTCGCCCGCTCGGCGTCGAGGCCGTGCACGGTGAGGACCACCTTCGCCCCGGCGGCGAGGCGGGGCAGGAGGGCCGGGATCCCGGGGCCGACGGCGTGGTAGTGGATGATGTCGAACCTCCCGAGGGTGGCCACCACGGTGGCCAGCGCGCTGTGGACGATGGCGTCCAGGTGTTTCCTGCGGACCGTCGGGAGGTTCCGGACCCGCATGCCGCGGTACTCCCGAAGGCGTTCGGGGGCGTAGGTGGTGCGGCTGAAGACCACCACCTCGTGGCCGCGGGCGGCGAGCCGGGAGCCCACCTCCTCGACGTGCCGCTCGACGCCCCCGAAGGTGGCGGGGAGGCCCTTCTGCCCGATCATGGCGATGCGGAGGCTCACCTCCCCCCCTCCGCGACGGCGCGGGCCTCGCCGTAGACGGCCTCCAGGCGGTCCAGGTGGAGGGCGGGGGAGAAGTCCCGCAGGACCCGCTCGCGACCGGCGAGCCCCATGGCGAGGGCTCGGGCAGGGTCCCG
>CAYVCH010000193.1:1300-4895 GCA_964449755.1 uncultured Actinomycetes bacterium | reverse complement strand
CGGGGGTGAGTCGGGTGGAGCGACGGGCGTTGGGGGCCACCGGCCGGGAGGTGCCGGTCGTCGGGCTCGGCACCTGGCGGGCCTTCGACCTGCCCCGCCGGCGGGAGGAGGCGGCCCGCCGGGTCGTGGAGGTCGCCTTCGCGGGTGGGTGCCGGCTCGTGGACTCCTCCCCCATGTACGGGCGGGCCGAGGGCGTGCTGGGGCGGGCCCTGGCGGGCCGGCGGGAGGAGGCCATCGTGGCGACGAAGGTCTGGACCCCGTCGCCGGCGGAGGGCCGGCGGCAGCTCCGGCGGCAGCTGGGGCTCTTCGGCGGCCGGGTGGACCTGGAGCAGGTGCACAACCTGGTGGCCTGGCGGGAGCACCTGGCGTGGCTGGAGGGGGAGCGGGAGGCGGGGCGGGTCGGGCTCCTCGGCGCCACCCATTGGGACCACCGGGCCTTCCCCGAGCTCGCCGAGGTGATGCGGACCGGGAGGATCCAGGCCGTCCAGGTCCCCCTCAACCCCCTGGAGCGGGAGGCCGAGCGGGGGGTCCTGCCCCTGGCAGGGGACCTCGGCCTCGGCGTCGTGGTAATGCGGCCCTTCGCCGAGGGGGAGCTGTTCCCCGGGCCTGATCCCCGCGCCCTGGCGCCCCTCGAAGCCTTCGGGGTGAGGACCTGGTCTCAGGCGCTGCTCAAGTGGGTCCTGTCGGATCCCCGGGTGCACGTGGCCATCCCGGCGACCTCGAGCCCCGCCCATGCGGCGGAGAACGCGGCCGCCGGCTCGCCCCCCTGGTTCGGGCCGGAGGAACGGGCCTACGTGGCGAGGCTCGCCCTTGGCCAGGGGTGAGGGGCCCGGAGCTGGCCCCGGGGGGAGGCGAGCGGCGGCCTCGGAGACCGGCCGTGACCTGGGGATTCGACGGCCGGCCGTCGGTGCGGTAGCCTGCTGCCGAGCCAGCTCGCGGGGGCAGCCGTGCGAGCCCGGGACGTGATGTCGCCGGTCGTGTTGACCGTGGAGGCCTCGACCCCTCTACGGCAGGTGGCGGCCATCCTCTCCCAGCATCCGGGGCGGGCCGTGGTGGTGGTGGATGAGGACGGCCGGTGGCTCGGCATGGTGACGGAACGGGACCTGGCTGCCGTCCTGGAGCGCTGGCCAGACCGGCCCACCTCACCCCCCCGCGCTGCGCCCGTCCACCGGCTGCCCGTGCCACGCCGGCGGCCGCTCGAGCCGGCGTCGCGGCTCCGCCGCCTCCGCCCCGCCTCGGGGCTGTAGGCCAGGGCGATCCCTGGCAGGGGCCGCCCTGACCGAGGCTCTGGGGAGCCGCGCGCCGGGGAGGATTCGAACCTCCGACCCGCGGATTAGAAGTCCGCCGCTCTGTCCGGGCTGAGCTACCGGCGCCCTCGGGCCATCGTAGCGTCGTGGCCGGAGGGCTGCGGGGACCTCCCTGAACGGAGCCGGACCGGAAGGGGAATCCAACCCGCGCCCAGTCCCTCCCGCCGTCGCGAGCCGCGTCGGGCCGCCCACCCCAGGGGACCCCGAGCGGGTGAGGGGAATCGAACCCCCATCGCCAGCTTGGAAGGCTGGAGCTCTGCCATTGAGCTACACCCGCGGCGCCACCAACTGTAGCAACGGTCGCCCGCGTGCGGGCCCATGGGGCTCCCGGCGGGTCCGGCGGACCCGAGGTTCGCGTCCCCTACAGGGCCGCGCGGGCCAGGGCCGTGGCCGCCGCTGCCACTGCCACCACCACGAGGACCGGGGCCCGCAGGCGGAGGGCCAGGGCCGCGGCGGCGAGGCCGACCAGGCGCTCGTCGACGGTCAGCTGGCGGCCCCGGACGAGGACCTGGGTCACCACCAGGGCGGCGAGGATCGCCGGGGCCAGCAGCTCCACCACCGGCGTCACCCGTGGCGGCAGCCGGCGTCCGCCCAGGAAGACGGGCCCCGTGGCCTTGATGGCCACCGTGGCTGCCCCCACCAGCGCCACCGTCGCCCACGCAGCGCTCATCTCGGCCCTCCGCGGGTCCGTGCCGCCCGCCAGCCGAGGAGGCAGGACGCGGCGGCGGCCACGATGGGGACGCCGGGCGGGGCCAGCGGGGTGGTGACCAGGGCCAGGCCGGCGCCGAGGAGCGCGGCCGCCCTGGCCCGGGGGCGCTGGACCTGGGGACGGAGGAGGGCGAGGAAGAGGGCCGGAAAGGCGGCGTCCAGGCCGAGGCTCGCCGGGTCCCCCAGCAGCTCCCCGCCGAGGATCCCCACGCCGGTGCCCCCGACCCAGGCGACGTACAGGAGCAGCCCGGCCCCGACCATGACCCGGGGCTCGAAACGGCCGCCCCCCCGGGCCGCCAGGGCCCACGACTCGTCGATGACGAGCTGGGCCCGGAGGAGGCGGGACCAGGCCGACCCGGGCATCCACGGGGCGACGGAGATCCCGATGGGCCCGTAGCGGGCGTTCGGCAGGACCGCGGCGGCCACCGCGGCGCCCAGGCTGCCCCCGGCGCCAAGGACCGAGACCGCCGCGAGCTGGGCCGATCCGGCGAAGGTGGTGGCCGACATGACGACAGGGGCCAGGCGGCCGAACCCGGCGGCCGGGGCCAGCACGCCGAAGGAGACGCCGAACCCGAGCACGGCCACGGCCAGGGGCACGGCCGCCCGTGCCCCGGCGAGGTACCCGTCGCGTTCGGCGGCCCGACCCATGGCCCGGCGAGTGCGGGCCATCCTAGCGACCGGGCCCGGCCTCCGACCGTGACCCCGCGCGGGGTGGGCTAGGATCGAGCCGCCCCCGGGCCTCGGGAGGTGAGGAGGGGAGGGTGCGCCTGGCGTTTCGCCTGGTTGACGTCTTCGGCGAGCAGCCCCTGGCCGGCAACCAGCTCTGCGTGTTCCCGCGGCCCGCGGGCCTGGAGGAGGCGACCATGCAGGCCCTGGCCCGGGAGGTGGGCTTCTCGGAGACGACCTTCGTGACCGAGGCCAGCGGTCACCGTTACGCCATGCGGATCTTCACCCCGCGCGCCGAGCTGCCCTTCGCCGGACACCCCAGCCTCGGAACGGCCTTCGTCCTGGTCGCCGAGGGCGTGGTGGGCTCGCCCGCGACCCAGGTGGTGGCCGCCGGGGAGTTCCGCGTGGAGGTCGATCTCGAGGGCGGGGCGGCCAGGATGCGCCAGGCCCCGCCTGCCTTCGGGCCCGCCGTCGAGGACCGGGGTCGGGTGGCGAAGGCGGCGGGCCTCGAGGCCACGGAGCTCCACCCCGAGCTGCTCCCGCAGGTGGTGTCCACGGGGCTGCCCTTCCTGGTCGTCCCCGCCGCCAGCGGCGCGGCCGTGGTCCGCGCGCGTCCTCGCGGGACCGGCCTGGCGCCGCTGCTGCGAGCGGTGGGAGCTGCAGGGCTGTACGTGTTCGCGCTGGAGGGGAAAGGGCGGGCGCGGGCCCGAATGTTCGACGTCGATCTGGGAGTCGGGGAGGACCCGGCGACGGGCTCGGCCGCCGGCACCCTGGGGGCCTACCTCGCGGAGCACCGTGCCGGCGAGCTGCCTGGCTGTCTCGTGGTTCACCAGGGAGCGGAGGTGGGTCGTCCCGGCGTCCTGCAGGTGGAGGTGGAGCGGGAGGGGGGCTCGTGGAGCGTCTTCGTGGGGGGC
>CAYVCH010000193.1:0-1279 GCA_964449755.1 uncultured Actinomycetes bacterium | reverse complement strand
GTTCCTGCTCGCGTGAGGGTGACGGCGGGCTCCCGCGCGCGGGTCGACCACGGTGATCTCGTGGTCGGCCGCGGCTCGTGGGCGGCGGCGAGCCCTCCGAGGCCACCGCCGACGACTGGGACCCCCGCCATCCGACGGGTGGCCGGCATCCCGCCCCTCCGGCTGGCCCCCGGGGCGCGCTAGGATCGTCCCGCGGGGCGTGGCGCAGCCTGGTCAGCGCGCCTGCTTTGGGAGCAGGAGGTCGGCGGTTCGAATCCGCCCGCCCCGACCTCGACGTGGCGCGGTGTTGTGGGCCGCCGGGGCTGGTGGTGAGGTCAGGCCGCGGTCGCCTCAGACCCTCATGAAGGGCTCCAGGTGCCCGTCCACGAAGCCCACGACCTCGAGGGGGCCCGTCTTCGCGCCCCCCATCCCTGGGGCACCGGCGGGCATGCCGGCCAGCGCGATGCCGTCCACGGGGGGGCGCTCCGCGAGGAGCCGCCGGATGGCCTCGACGGGCACGTGGCCCTCGACCACGGAGCCCTCCACGGTCGCCGTGTGGCAGCTCCAGACGTCCCGGGGAACGCCGAGGTCGAGCTTCACGGCCTCGACGTCGTCGGTCGGCACCTCGTGGACCGCGAAGCCGTGGGCCCGGAGGTAGGGGACGTATCGGTGGCAGCAGCCGCAGCTCGGCGACGCGTAGACGGTGACGGTAGCCCCGGTCGGGGCCCGGGTGGTAGCCTCGCTCGGGGCCCGGGTGGTAGCCCCGGTCGGGGCCTGGGCCCCCGGGGCGGCGCGGGCGCACCCGAGCCCGAGGGCAGCCACCAGCGCGAGCCCTGCCAGCCGGTACGCCGAGCGCACGTCGCCCCCCTTGCTCGACCCGGGACAGGATAGGGGTCCCCTCTCCGCCGGCGCCCCGGCCGGAGGACCCCGAACGGGCAGGGCTTCCGGCCACGGCGCGGTGCCCGGACCCCGGGGCCATCGGGGGCTCACCCTGGGGGCCGTCGGGGCCGATACTTCCGGGCCAGGAACGATGGGGGCGGGCGTGAGGAACCGACCCATCCACCCCAGGCTGCTCGCCGCCGCGGCGGCGGTCCTCCTCCTTGCGGCGTGCCGCGTCCCGGGCGGTGAACGGTCCGGACCACCGGCCGGCCCCACGCCGCCCACCCCGCCCCCCGCGGCTCCCGGCGGGGGAGGGGGCGGGACCCCGGACGGGCGGGCGTCCCGGGGTCGGCCGGCGGTGGTCGTCCGCGTCGTCGACGGCGACACCATCGACGTGCGCCTGGGGGGGAGGACGGCGCGC
>CAYVCH010000192.1:0-4901 GCA_964449755.1 uncultured Actinomycetes bacterium | reverse complement strand
AGGTGGATGTCCTTGTCGGGGTCCTCGCTCTCCAGGTGGAGCAGCTGGGCCATGACCAGGTTGGCCACCGTGTCGTCGATGGGGGTCCCGAGGAAGACGATCCGTTCCTTGAGGAGCCGGGAGTAGATGTCGAAGGACCGCTCGCCACGGCTGGTCTGCTCGATGACGACGGGGACGAGGTAGTTCCGGATCTCCCTCATGGTCCTTCCTCCCCTTGCCCCTGGTCGGGGACGGCCTCCCGGGTGTCCTCCTCGCCCCCGGGGGTCTCGCCCTCCGAGGCGATCTCGGCGTGCTCGACCAGGAAGTCGAGGGCCTTCGAGCGGATGATATCACCGGCCAGGGTCACGACCTGGCCCGAGCGCTCCAGGGCCCGGGCCACCTCCTTGGGATCCCGCCCCATGGCCCGGGCCAGGGCCGCCACCTCCCGGGCCAGCTCCTCGGAGGTGACCTCGATGCCCTCCTGGCGGGCCACCGCCTCCAGGACCAGGTCGGCCTTGATGGCCCGGACGGCGTGGGCCCGGGCGTCGGCCCGGAACCGCAGCTCGTCCCAGCCCTCGGCCTGGAGCACCTCCTGGATGGTCCTGCCGGCCCGCTCGGCCCGCTCGGTGGCGGCCTGGATGCGCCGCTCGGTCTCCTGGTCGACCAGACGGTCCGGCAGGTCCACCTCCACCCGGCGCACCAGCTCCTGGAGGACCCGGTCCCGCACGGCCTGGTCGGCCTCCCGCTGCCTGGCCCGACGGAGCTTCTCCCGGAGGTCCCGGCGGAGCTCGGCCACGGTGTCGAACTCCGAGGCGGTCCTGGCGAACTCGTCGTCGGCGGCGGGCAGCCGCTTGGCCTTCACCTCCTTCACCAGGACCTGGAAGGAGACCTCCCGGCCGGCCAGCTCACCGAAGGCCTCGGGCAGGACGGCGTTGAACTTCAGGATCTCCCCGCTGCGCCGGCCCTCCAGCTCCTCGTCCAGCCTTGCCACGAACTCGCCCGAGCCCACCTCGTAGAGGTAGTCCGGGCGGGTCGCCCCGGGAACCTCCTGGCCGTGGACGGTGGCCCGGATGTCCGCCACCACGTAGTCGCCCCGGCGGGCCGGGCGCCCCACGACCTCCAGCTCCGCGTACCGCTCCCGCAGGCGGTCGAGCATCTCGTCCACCTCGCGCTCGGAGACCCGCACGGCCGGGCGGGTGACCCGGATCCCGCGGTAGCCCTCCAGCGTGACGCGGGGACGGACCTCCACGGTGGCGGTGAAGACCAGGGGCTTGCCCTCCTCCACCTGCTCCAGGGAGATGTCCGGGTCCGAGATGGGGGCGAGCTGGTGCTCGCGCACGGCGCGCTCGTAGTAGGCGGGGACGGCGTCGGAGAGGAACTCCTCCAGGACGGCGTCGCGCCCGACCTGCGCGTCGATGACCTTCCGGGGGGCCCTTCCCTTGCGGAACCCGGGGATCTTGACCTGCTGGGCGATGCGGCGGTACGCCCGGTCCAGGTCCCTGCCGAACTCCTCGGGGGGCACCTCGACGGTGAGCCTCACCCGGTGCTTGGCCGTCTCCTCCACGCTGGTCTGCACGGCGGGGTCGAGGGTAGCCGAGAACGGGGGGGCCGACACCCCGCCCATCGCCCATCGTGTACGGTTGCGCCGTGCTGGAGCGGGAGCTGGCCTTCGCCAACGAGCTGGCCGACCGGGCCGCCGAGATCGCCCTCCGCTGGTTCCGGGGGGACGGCCTGGAGGTCCGCTGGAAGGACGACCGGACCCCCGTCACCCAGGCCGACCTGGAGATCGAGGCCATGGTCCGGGAGGCCCTCCCCCGGGCCTTCCCCGGCGACACGATCCTCGGCGAGGAGGGCGGGGGCGAGGTCAGGGCGGGGCGGACCTGGATCGTGGACCCCATCGACGGGACGAAGAACTTCGCCGACGGCGTGCAGATCTGGGCGACCCTGATCGCCCTCGCCGTGGACGGCGAGCCGGCCCTGGGGGTGGTGAGCGCCCCCGCCCTGGGGGAGCGGTACGAGGCGGTCCGGGGCGGCGGGGCGCGCCTGAACGGCCGGCGCATCCGGGTCTCCCGGACCCCCGACCTCCCCCAGGCCTTCGTTGGCTTCACCGAGCTCCGGGACTGGCTGGAGGGTCCCCACCGGGAGGCCTTCCTCGGCCTGGCGGGCTCCGTCCGCCGCACCCGTGGCCTGGGCGACTTCTGGGGCCACGTGCTGGTGGCCCGGGGCTCCCTGGACGCCATGCTCGAGCCGGAGCTGGCCACCTGGGACTGGGCCGCCCTGAAGGTGATCGTGGAGGAGGCGGGCGGACGCGTGACCCGCTTCGACGGCGGTCCCCTCACCCACGGGGGCAGCGCCGTGACGACGAACGGGATCCTCCACGGAGAGGTTCTGGCCCGCCTGGCCCCGGGGCGGAGGGGTCGCCGGCGGATCAGGTCCCGGCCCTGAGCCCTCCACCTCACGGGCCGAGACCCCCTCCGGAGCGAGGCCTCCCTCGGGAGCGCCCGCTGTAGACCCCCCGATCCTTGCGTCGGCGGCTGTCCGGGTCGTATCCTGACCTATGGTCAGCATCCGGCCGGACCGTATCGGTCTCATCGGGGCCGGCCAGGGGGGTCCATGGCGAGGGATCGTGACTCGGAGTCACGAGCGCGGCGGACCGAGGAGAAGCGCCAGCGCATCGTCGAGGTGGCCATGCGCCACTTCGCCGAACGGGGCTACCAGGGCGCCCGGGTGGCGGACATCGCCGCCGAGGTGGGGATCGCCAAGGGGTCGATCTTCCAGCACTTCGGCAGCAAGGCCCGCCTGTTTCTCGCCTGCTACCAGCGGGCCGTCTTCTCGCTCCCGGCCTGGCTGGACGCCCCCGAGGAGGTGGTGGAGGAGGGCTTCTGGGCGACCCTGGCCTTCTGGCTCCACCGCACCGAGCACCTGATCCACGAGGACTGGGTTCCGAACCGGGTGACCCTCGTCGGCAACTACAGCACCGACCTCGCGCTGCGACGCGAGATCAACCGCTTCCTCCTGTCGGAGGATCCCTACGGCACCCTGGACTTCGTGGAGTTCGGCATCCGCCGGGGCGAGGTCCGGGACGACGTGGACCTGGACCTCACGGTCTCCCTCCTGGACTGGCTGGCCGAGCGCTTCCAGGACGCCCTGGTCACCGAGGAGCTCGACCCGGGGCTGTTCCACCGGCGGGGAGCCGAGCCGGGGCGGCGGGCCCGGCGCATCGAGCAGTTCGTGGAGGTGCTCCGGGGCGCCATCGGCGCCCCCGGGGGTGGGCCGGTGCGGGCCGGGGCCGCGGTCAGGCCAGGTCCAGATCGGCCCTGACCACGACACCCCCCTTGACGACCACCGCGAGCCGCTCCAGGGCCGAGACGTCCCCCAGGGGGTCCTCCTCCAGGGCCACCAGGTCCGCATGGCGGCCGGGGGAGAGGGACCCGACCCGGTCCTGCCAGCCCATCAGCTCGGCGGCCACGACGGTGGCCGAGCGGATGGCCTGCATCGGGCTCATGCCGTGCCGGACCATGACGGCGAACTGACGGGCGTTCCAACCGTGCGGGTAGACCCCGGCGTCGGTGCCGAAGGCGACCCGGACACCCGCCGCCACGGCCTTCCGGAAGACCTCCCGCTGGGCCCCGATGGTCTCCTCGTTCTTCCGCAAGGTCGCCTGGGGCCAGCCCCGGCGCCGGCCCTCCTCGGCGATGTGGTCGCCGCAGTAGACGTCGGCCACCAGGTAGGTGCCGCGGTCGGCCATGAGGGCGATGGCTTCGTCGTCGGCGAGGGAGCCGTGCTCGATGGAGCGGACCCCCGCCCGGACGGCGCGCTTGATCCCCTCGGCGCCGTGGGCGTGGGCGGCGACGGGGGCACCGTAGAAGGCGGCCTCCGTCACGGCCGCGGCGATCTGGTCCTCGCTGAACTCCGGAGCGCCGGGGACGGTTCCCCGGGTGAGGACGGCGCCGGTGGCGATGACCTTCACGAGGTCGGCCCCCCGGTGGAGGATCTCCCGGACCACCCGCCGCACGTCGTCGGCGGAGTCGGCGACGCCGAACCGCAGCTCCCGGGGGATCTCGACGTCGGGGGCCACGGGAGGGATGTCGCCGCCGCCGGTGGAGACCGTGACGTAGGCTCCGGCGCAGGCCATCCGGGGGCCGAGGACGTCGCCCCGGCCGATGGCCTCGCGGAGGGCGACGTCGACGAAGGCCCGGAAGGTCCCGACGTCCCGGACGGTGGTGAAGCCGGCGAGCAGCGTGTCCCGGGCGTTGCGGACCCCCGCCAAGGCCTCCTCCGCGGCGGTCCGCACAAGGAGGGTGGCGTACTCGCCGGACTCCACCTCCCCGACCAGGTGGGTGTGGCAGTCGATGAGGCCAGGGAGGACGGTCAGGCCGGAGAGGTCGAGGACCCGGGCCCCCGCCGGGCCGGGCCCGACATCGGGCTCCACGGCGGCCACGCGACCCCCCCGGACGACGATCCGCCGGCCCTCCAGGACCTCGCCCCGCTCGACGTCGAGGAGCCGGCCCGCCCGGACGACCAGGGTCTCGCTGGCCTCCACAGCCGGGGAAGCCTAGCCGGCGGCGGCACCGCCGACACGCCCTGCCACCCGCCGGCCGTGCTCGACCTGCCCGGACCTTCGACCCCCACCGCCCCCGCTCACCGGGGGCACCGCCCCCACAACCCGCGGTCGTGGTCCCTGGCCTGCCGCTGGGCGCGCAGGAACAGGTCCACGTACCTCACGTTCGGCGGGTAGGTCGCCACCCGGGCGTACCCGCGGGCGACCAGGACCCGGTTGAACAGTCGGTCGCCGAGCCACACGTAGGCGAGGACCCGTCCGTAGGGGTCGATTCGCTCGACGTCGAACTCCAGGCGGACCCGCCGACCCGCCAGGTGCTCCTCGGTGAACCGGGACGCCGCCGCCGCCGAGGCCATCATGA
>CAYVCH010000191.1:2090-4902 GCA_964449755.1 uncultured Actinomycetes bacterium | reverse complement strand
GTGCCCTCTTCGTCGGTTCCTCGGAAGCTCGGGCTGCGGTTCGGGGAACGCATCCGGAGCCCCTCCTGGACTGGAGCGGAGCCCGCCCCTGGGGGTACACTCGCGTCCCGCGTTCGGGAGGGGACCCATGGACCATGTGAGGAAGGCGGTCATCCCCGCCGCTGGCCTCGGCACGCGGTTCCTGCCCGCCACCAAGGCGCAGCCGAAGGAGATGCTGCCGGTGGTGGACAAGCCCTCCATCCAGTACGTGGTGGAGGAGGCGGTGCGCGCGGGCATCCGCGACATCCTCATCATCACCGGCCGCGGGAAGCGCTCCATCGAGGACCACTTCGACCGGTCCCTCGAGCTGGAGCACTTCCTGGAGACCCGGGGCAAGTTCGACGAGCTGAAGCTCGTCCGGGAGATCAGCGACATGGCCTCGATCCACTACATTCGCCAGGGGGACCCGCTGGGCCTGGGGCACGCCGTCTCGGTGGCCGAGGACCACGTGGGCCGGGAGCCCTTCGCCTGCCTCCTGGGCGACGACCTGATCGTGGAGCGGGTGCCCCTGCTCCAGGAGATGCTGCGGATCCACGAGCGCTACGGCCGGAGCGTGCTCGGGGTGATGGAGGTCTCCCGGGACGAGATCAGCCGCTACGGGGTGATCGAGCCCGAGTTCGTCGAGGACCGACTGGCGCGCGTCCTGTCGGTGGTGGAGAAGCCTGCCCCCGAGGAGGCCCCCTCGAACCTGGCGGTCATTGGCCGCTACGTCCTCACCCCCGAGATCTTCGACGCCCTGCGCCGGATCGAGCCCGGCAAGGGCGGGGAGGTGCAGCTCACCGACGCCGTCAACGTCCTCACCCAGGACCAGGCCGTCTACGCCTACGTCTTTGAGGACGGCCGGTTCGACGTGGGCAACAAGCTGGACTACCTGCGGGCCACCGTGGAGCTGGCCATCGAGCGGGAGGACGTGGGGGAGGAGTTCCGGGCCTTCCTCGCCGACCTCGTCCTGCGGAAGAAGCTCCTGTAGGAGGGGCGGGTAGACTGGGGGCCCGATGGCCTCCCACGTCCACCGCCACGAGCATGGCGCGGGCCTGCTCCCGGTCGAGGAGGCGAGGGAGCGGATCCTCGCCCGGATCGAGCCCCTGACCCCCCTCGAGCTGCCCCTCCAGGAGGCCTCGGGGTGCGTCCTCGCCCGGGACGTCGTGGCCGGGGCCGACATCCCGGACTTCGCCTCCTCGGCCATGGACGGCTTCGCCGTCCGGGCCGCGGACGTCGCCTCCGCAGGGCCGCTCATGCCGGTGGAGCTGCGGATCGTCGGGCGGGCCCTCATCGGCCGCCAGCCCGAGGGCACGGTCGGGCCGGGGGAGGCGGTCCGCATCGCCACGGGGGCCGTGATCCCGGCGGGGGCCGACGCCGTGGTGCCCGTGGAGGACTGCCAGGTGGCGGGGGAGACCGTCCGGGTCCTGCGCGGGGTCCCCGAGGGCAAGCACGTCCGGCCGGCAGGGGAGGACGTGCGGGCCGGGGAGGTGCTGGTGCCGGCCGGACGGCGGCTGCAGGCACCGGAGCTGGGGCTCCTCGCCGCGGCGGGGGTGGCCCATCCCCCGGTCCATCCCCGCCCCAGGGTGGTGGTGATCTCCACCGGCGACGAGCTCGTGGAGCCCCCCCGGCAGCGGCGGTTCGGCCAGGTCTACGACTCCAACGCCTTCCTGCTGCTCGGCGCCCTGCGGGAGGCGGGGGCCATTCCGGTGCTCGCCGGGATCGTCCCCGACGACGTGGACAGGCTGAAGGAGACCGTCCTCTCCCACCTGGCCCAGGCCGACGCCTTCGTGTCCTCCGGCGGGGTCTCGGTGGGGGAGCACGACGTGGTGAAGGCCGCCTTCTTCCGCCGAGGGGAGCTGGAGTTCTTCCGGGTCGCCATGCAGCCGGGGATGCCCCAGGCCTTCGGCCACGTCGAGGGCAAGCCCTACTTCGGGCTCCCGGGGAACCCCGTCTCGGTCTTCGTCTCCTTCGAGGTGTTCATCCGGCCCGCCCTGCTCAAGATGATGGGCCGTCGGGAGCTGGGCCGACCCGAGATCTCCGCCCGCCTGGAGGCGGAGGTGAGCGGGCCCGCGGACAAGACGCAGTTCGCGCGGGTGCTGGTCCGCCGGGGGGCGGACGGCTGGCTCGCGCGGCCCACCGGCGGGCGGGGCTCCAACCTCATCGCCACCGTGGCCCGGGCCAACGGCCTGGCCATCATCCCGCCGGGGGTGGCGACGGCACCGGCCGGCAGCGAGGTCCGGGTCATGCTGTTCCGCTCGCTGGAGGAGTGAGGTGGCCGGGGCCCGGGCGCGGCCCTCGTCCGAGCCGGTCGAGGCCCTGGCCGCGGGCCGGACGGCGGCCCGCATGGTGGAGGTGGGCGCCAAGGAGGTGACGGAGCGGGAGGCCGTGGCGGAGTGCACCATCGCCATGACCGCCGAGGCCTGCGGGCAGCTGGTGGCCGGCACCCCCAAGGGCGATCCCGTGGAGGCGGCCCGGGTGGCGGGCCTCATGGCGGTGAAGCGGACCCCCGACCTCCTGCCCTTCTGCCACCCGGTGGCCGTGACCGGGGCCGAGGTGGTGGTGGAGCCGGACCCGTCGAGCGGGGTGATCCGCGTGCGGACCCGGGTACGGGCACGGGACCGGACCGGGGTGGAGATGGAGGCCCTGACGGCGGCGGCGGTGGCGGCCCTCTCCCTGTACGACGCGGCCAAGGCCTACGACCGGGCGGCGGTCATCTCCGGGCTGCGCCTGCTGGAGAAGCGGGGGGGCAAGAGCGGCCGGTACCGGGCGCGTGGGGCGTAGGGACGAGGCG
>CAYVCH010000191.1:0-1990 GCA_964449755.1 uncultured Actinomycetes bacterium | reverse complement strand
TTTGTTCCGGCACATCTTGGGTGTTACCGTGGGGACCCAACCAGGATGTAGCGTCCCTGGCCCGGAGACGGTGCGAGGGGCTGGGCCGTGGACTGGTTGGTTCTCGCGGGGTTGGGCATCATATGGGCCGCCTTGCTCGGCCCCGGGCGGCGGCCCGCTTCGCCCCGGGCCACGGTGGAGGACTTCGGGAGGTCCATGGGGATGCTGGCGCGGACCGAGCGGAGGGTTCCCAGCCGCTTCATGGTGGCACCGGCGGAGGGGGCCCGGTTCCTGGGGCCGCGGGGGCGGGCCAGGGCGCGGACCAGGCTCCGCCGCCGGCGTGTCCTGGTCTTCCTGCTGGAGAGCACGGGGCTGTCGTTCCTCGTGGGCCTGGCGCCCCCCCTGCGGCCGGTCTGGTACGCGACGGCGGCCCTGGCGACCCTCCTCGGGCTCTACGTGTGGGCCCTCTGGCGCCTCGCGGAGCAGGAACGCGCCCACGCAGGAGCCCGCCGGCGGATCGCCGCGGCGGCCCCGACCCCGAGTCGGCCCCCGCCGGCCCCCCGCTTCGTGGCCACCGGCGGGCTCCCGCGCCCCACGGTGGACGGCCTGGTGTCCCTGGGCGACGGGGACCTGGTGCACGTGGTCGTCCGCCGCGCGAGGCCTGTGGGCGTCGCCGGCGGCTAGGCGGCGGGACGCCGTGGACCTGGACGAGCTGTCCCGGGAGCTCCGTGGCCGCCTCGACGAGAAGCACGCCGCGCGGGAGCGGGCCCTGGCGGCGTCTCGCCGGGCGGTGCGGTCCTCGGCCAACGCCATTCGGGCCATCCACCGGGGCGAGCTCGACCGGGCCCACGACCTGATGGCGGAGGCCCGGGCAGCCATCGAGGAGGCGGCCGCGGCGGTCCGGGATCACCCGGACGTGGCCTACGCGGGCCACCTCCAGGACGCCCAGAAGGAGTACGCCGAGGCCAGGATCGCCGAGGCCCTGGTGACCGGCGCGCCGGTGCCGGCCCCGGTCGAGCTGGGGGTGGACGACGCCCCGTACCTGAACGGGATGGCCGAGGCCATCGGGGAGGGCCGCCGGCACATCCTGGACCTCCTGCGTCACGGGCAGGTGGAGCGGGGGGAGGCGGTGCTCCAGGCCATGGACGACCTGTACTACCTGCTCGTGTCCATGGACTACCCCGACGCCATCACCATGAACCTGCGGCGGTCCACCGACGTGGCCAGGACCCTCATCGAGCGCACCCGGGGAGACCTGTCGGTGGCCATCGTCCAGCGGGACCTGCGGGAGGCCCTGGACCGCCACGCCCGGGAGGTGCTGGGCGGGGAGGGGTGACGGCTCGGCGGGACGGGCCACCCAGGCGCCCGGGACCTTGCTAGGCTAGCCCTCGTCCGGGGGTGTAGCTCAGTCCGGTAGAGCGCTGCCTTCGCACGGCAGAGGTCGGCGGTTCGAATCCGCTCACCTCCACGAGTTTCCGCGGGTAGCGGTGGGTCCAGGCCCTGCGGAAGCCGGTCCGGAGCGCGTACGTCGTACGCGTACGTCGTGCAGCGCCGTTCCCTCGTGGCAGCGTCCGGGCCCCCTCCCGCCTCGGGCGCCCGCTTGACTGGCGGACCAGGTCCTACGGCTTTCGATCCATCCCGGCCCGCGGGATGGTCCCGGATCGGTGACCGGGTTCCTCCCTCGGCTCGCCCACGGACGGTTCCCCGGCTCGCTGAGATGGCTGGGGCGCCCGCCGGAACCTTCGCCCCCGAGACCCCCGGGCGGGCCTCTGACCTGCGGTGATGAGGACCCGCGGCCCGTCCACGTGACAGGCGTGCTCCAATACATCACATGGACGAAAGCAATGAATTTCGCCTGCTCCGCCCCGCCGAGGCCGCCGAGCTCCTCGGGATCTCGCGATCCGAGGTGTACCGGCTCATCTCGCTGGGCCGCCTGCCCAGCGTTCGGCTGTCCGAACGCATCCTCCGCGTTCCGCTCCATGAGCTCAGGGCGATGATCCGCCGGCGCACC
>CAYVCH010000190.1:0-4960 GCA_964449755.1 uncultured Actinomycetes bacterium | reverse complement strand
GGGGGGATGACGGATGCCCACGCCGGTTCTCGGAAGACGGGCTTTCATGGCCTGGGTAGGCAGATTGGCTCTTGGCTTGACGACCCTGCTGGGCGGGGTGGTTGGCTATGTTCCTCGGGCATCCGCAACTCACAGGCTCAATTGCTTGGCGAGATGGTCATTCGGAGGCACCTGCCTGAACGATGCGATGAGCCTGTGTCTCGCTCCGGGCGACTGTTAGTGTGTCGATGTGTGCAAGGGCAATATCATCTGCAATTGCAACCCCTACCCCTTCCCTGCCCGCCTCGTCTGCACGTGCCACGACAAGAAATGCTGTTGGCTCAGATGCGGCGGCACGTCGCCCGAGTTCGCGCTCGCACCACAAGGACCTGGTACGGTGAGTGGGGTCACCGGATGAAGGGGGTGCTGCATGGTGGGGGTTCGACCGATAGCCGCCGGTCGCGGAACGTCCGTCCGCGCGCGTCGCCGCGGTGCAGGGAGGTCCACTGATCATGTGTGACCAGCCGAAGGGTGCCATGAGCATCCCGCCTGGTTTCGATCTGCAGCCTGTCCAGCTGATCCTGCGGTTCGAAGTCATCCGGGAACAGGAGGGAGGAGCCAGAGTATATCTCTCGGCCCCAGAGGGCTCGGAGTTGGTCGCGAAGTACGGGAGCCCCGGGCGTGCCCTCGCACAGGTCCGCGATATCATCGTGTCAGAGCTCGACTTCGCGGTGGAGGTCTTCGGGCACGGGGACTGACGCTGGCTACTCTGGTGCCTGGCAGCGAGCCTTTGCCGGCGATCCTGAGCGCTGTGTTCGGTGCCGCGGCCTTCGGCAAGTCGCTGAGGGTCGAGCCTTTCGTCGGATCGCTTGCCAAGCGCATCGGGTCGCGGCGCCGGGGTCTGCTGATCGCCCTTGGAGTGATCCTCGTCGAGTTCGTCATCAGCGTGTCCATGTGGACGCCGGCTCGACGATCCGGCGCGCTCCTCTTGATCGTCTTCCTTCTCTCATCTAGTGCCTGGCTCGTTTCCGGACGGCCTGCGAGGCGGGTGCTGGATCTCCCGCGGTGCGACTGCTTCGGGACCCCTGCGCGTGAGTCCGCATCTCCGGGGTCGGCGATCGCGTCATTCAGGCCCAGCTGGTGGGCGCTCAGGAACGGCTCGCTGGCGGGAGCCGCGGGCACCCTCCTGTGGTCGGGTCCGTGGTGGGCATCCCTGGGCGTGGGCATCACGGCGGTTTCAGCCGTCATGGGCATGACGATGGCGAACACCGTCCGTAGGCTTGGCCAAGGGTTGGCGGCTGGCCGCGCCCTTGCAACTGGCGTACGGGGCCGCCGGGTCCGTCCGAGGGCGATCCTCATCCCGCCGTCATGAGCTTTGGCATGAGCCTCCAGCTCCCCTCCACCATCCCGACGCCCACGAAGCACTTCCCGGTGTTCCGCGGGCTCCGGCCCGCCTTCACCCGGTTCAGCCGACCGGGCCGGCCGCGGGGGGCTCGAGGACGCAGTCCTCGGGGGCCTTGTCGGGGCGGAGGCCCTTGAACGAGGGCCCCCGCATCTTGCGGGCCTTCCGCGTGAGCTCCAGGTACTCCACCTCGCACACCAGGCGGGGCTCGACGAAGCGGGCCCCCTTCACCGCCCGGAGCCCGGGGTCGGGGATCGGCGGGTCGGGGCGCTCGAGCGGCGCGAGGTCCTCGAGGAGCCGGCGGAGCGTGGCCTGGGCGAACCCCGTCCCCACCTGCCCCACCCACCGCAGGCGCCCGTCCACGTAGGTCCCGACGAGGAGCGCGCCGAGGGTCCCGGCCCTCCCGCCCCGGCCCGGCGTCCACCCCAGGATCACGCAGTCCTGCCGGTTGCGCAGCTTGATCTTCCTCCAGTCGGGGCTGCGCCGGCCCGGCCGGTAGGGGCTGCCCAGGCGCTTCGCCATCACGCCCTCGAGGCCCAGCTCCCTCGCACCCTCCACGAAGGTCCGCCCCTCGCCGTCGACGAAGTAGGTGAGGTCCAGGCGGCCCGGGTCTCGCTCCACCACCGCCTCCAGCAGCGCCCGCCGGTCCTCCAGGGGGGCCGCCGTGAGGTCCCGCCCGTCCAGGAACAGCAGGTCGAAGGCGACCAGGGTGACGGGCACCCGTCTCCGGGCCCGCTCCACCTCTCTGGGGTTCGTCAGGTTCATCCGCTCCTGGAGGCGCTCGAAGGAGGTCCGTCCCTCCTCGTCCACGGCCACCACCTCGGCGTCGAGGACGGCGTTTACCTGGTTCACGCGCTCGTGGAGGGCCTGCAGCTCCGGGTACTGGGGGGTGAGGTCGCGGCCCGTCCTGGAGACCAGGCGGGTGGCGTCGGTGGCGAGGTAGGCCAGGGCCCGGATCCCGTCGAGCTTGGGCTCGAAGCGCCAGCGGGGGTCGTCGAAGGGCTCCCCACCGGCCTCGGCGAGCATGGGCTGGAAGGCCGGGGGCGGGGCGACGAGCGGCGCCTCCTGCCGGCCGGCCAGGAACACCAGCCAGTCCGCCCGGGCCCGCACCAGGTGGTACTCGAGCCCCCGGTAGCGCCGGCCGTGGAGGCGGACGGTCACCTTGTCCTCGGTCCACCCCCGGGCCTCGTAGGTGCCGTGGTCGAAGATGCGGACCTCCCCGGCCCCGTACTGTCCCTCGGGGATCGTGCCCTCGAAGGTGGCGTACTCCAGGGGGTGGTCCTCGGTGCGCACCGCGAGTCGGCGCTCGCGGGGCGCCGTCGGCAGCCCCCGGGGGACGGCCCAGGAGGCCAGGACGCCGTCCCGCTCCAGGCGGAGGTCGTAGTGGAGGCGGGTGGCGCGGTGCTTGTGGATGACGAAGGCGTCGCCCCTGCCACCGGCGCCCCCCGGTGGCGGCTCGGGGGTGGCGGCGAAGTCCCGCCGGGCCACGTACTCGCGGAGGTCCGGCCCGCGTCCCCGGGCCGCCCCGCGGGCCCTGGGGCTGGATCCCCCGACCCCCAGGGCCTCCAGGGCTGCCGAGATGTCCTGGGGCCGCTCCCGCACGCCGGCGAAGAGGTCCCCCACCCGGGCCACCCGCTCCCAGATGGTGTCGATGCGGAAGTCCTGGGGCGTGAAGCCGCCCTCCTCGACCTCCTCCCAGGACAGCGGCATCGAGACGGGGGCTCCGCGCTCCGGTCGCACCGAGTAGACGGCGACGAGGTTGGCTCCCTCCCGGTTCATGGCGGCGTCGATGTAGACCTTGCCCGCCCGCTCCTCCACCCGCCGGGCCAGGGTCACCCGCTCCGGATCGGCCCTGGCGATGAGCCGGGCGGCCCGGGCGACCAACTCCCGGGCCTGGCCGTAGGTGAAGCCGGGGGTGAGGGGCACGAGGACCTGCAGCCCGGTGGCGCCGCTCGTCTTCGGGTGCCCCTCGAGGCCGAGCCCCTGCAGGACCACCCGGACGTGGCGGGCCACCGCCAGGACGTCCTCGAAGGTGACGGGGGGGAAGGGGTCGAGGTCGAAGAAGAGGTAGTCGGGGGAGGAGAGGGTCCCGCACCGCGAGTGGAGCGGGTGTAGCTCGATGCAGCCCAGGTTCACGACGAACAGGAGGCCCGCCGGGTCCTCGACCATGAGGTAGTCGATGAGGTCCCCACCCTCCCCCTCCACGGGACAGCGGGGCATCCAGCTGGGGGTATGGGAGGGGGCCGACTTCTCGTAGAAGAAGGGCCCCGCGATGCCGTCGGGCATCCGCTTCATCGTGAGGGGCCGTTGCCGCAGGTACGGCAGGAGGAGGTCCGCGACGTTCAGGTAGTAGGCCAGGAGGTCGCCCTTCGTGTAGCCCTCCTCTGGCCAGAAGATCTTGTCCAGGTTGGACAGCCGCAGCTCGCGCCCGGCGACCTCCGCCCACCACGCGTCTCCCCGGCGCTGCACCGGCAGGGGCCGGGGCACCTCGAGGGTGAAGGGCCGGTCCCGTCGTCCCGCGCCACGCCTGCGGCCCACCTTCGCCCTCCGTCGAGTCCCGACCAGATGCTAGCTAGACGGCCCCCGACCAGCGCCTACAATGGCGTCCCGCCCTCGAGGGCAGCTCGCTTCCCCGGGAGGCACGCCATGCCAAGGGCCATGTGGAAGGGGGCCATCTCCTTCGGCCTCGTCACGATCCCCGTCGCCGTGTACCCCGCCACCGAGGAACGGTCCCTGCGGTTCCACCAGCTCCACGCCGCCGACGGTGGCCGGATCCGCCACCGGCGGGTCTGTTCGGCCTGTGGCCAGGAGGTCCCCTACGAGGACATCGTGAAGGGCTACGAGTACGAGAAGGACCGGTTCGTGACCCTCACCGAGGAGGACCTCGACGCCGTGCCGGTGGCCTCGTCCCGGACCATCGAGATCCTGCAGTTCGTGGACCTCGAGGAGATCGACCCCATCTACTTCAAGAGGTCCTACTACCTGGTGCCGGAGGAGGTGGGCGCCAAGGCCTACGCGCTGCTCCGGGAGGCCATGGCCCGGGACGGCAAGGTGGGCATCGCGAAGGTCTCCTTCCGGGACAAGGAGCACCTGGCCGCCCTCCGGTTCAGGGACCGGGCCTTCGTGCTGGAGACCATGTTCTGGCCGGACGAGATCCGGGAGGCCGAGGGGGTCGAGGTGGAGGCGGGGGTGCGCCCCCAGGAGGTCGAGATGGCCCGGAGCCTGATCCAGAGCCTGACCGGTCCCTGGAATCCGGAGGCGTACCGCGACGAGTACCGGGAGGCCCTCCTCCGGATCGTGGAGCGGAAGGTCGCAGGCGAGGAGGTGGCCGTGGCCCCGGCGGCGGAGGAGGCCCCCGCGGTGGTGGACCTCATGGCCGCCCTGAAGGCCTCGGTGGAGGCGGCCAAGGCGAGGGCCGCGGCCAGGTCCCCGGCCCGGCCGAGGAAGCGCGCGGCGCCGAAGCGCAAGGCGGCCGCGGGTTGAGCGGTCTGCCATGGCTGCCGCTCTGACACGGAGGGGTGCCCATGAAGCTCGTCGTCGCGGTCATCAAGCCCCACCGGCTGGATGAGGTGAAGGAGG
>CAYVCH010000189.1:0-4982 GCA_964449755.1 uncultured Actinomycetes bacterium | reverse complement strand
CCCCCGCCCGTGAGGGACTCCGCACAGGCCAGCGTCTTCCCCGCCTCCCGCAGCAGCCGGCCGACGACCTCCTCGAGGGCCTCGTCGGCGGCGCTGAACACGACGTCGCCGAGGCGGCGGACCACCTCCGCCGCGACGGGCTCGATGAGGGCCTCCGCCTCCCCCCGGCCGGCCGCCTTCGCCGTCAGCCGCACCTTCACCTCTCCGCCGCCGGCCAGGAAGGCCACCGAGGGGTTCGCGCTGCCTCGGAACAGGTCGTCCACCAGCTCCGCCACGCGGCTCTCGGGGACGCCCGTGCACCGGATGACCCGGGACACGATGGTGGCCCCGGCCAGGGCAGCCAGCTCGGGCAGGACCGTCCCCTCCATCATCTCCCGCATCTCCGCAGGGACCCCGGGGACCACGTAGACCCGCACGCCGCCCCGCTCCGCCACGAGGCCCGGCGCCGTCCCCCGGACCGGCACGATGTACCGCGCGCCCTCGGGGACGTCGGCCTGGAGGAGGTTCGACGCCGGCATCTCCCGGCCCAGCCGGGCGAACTTCTCCCGCAGGAGGGTCTCGATCTCGGCGTGGCGGACCAGGCCCACCCCCAGGGCCGCGGCCAGGCCCTCCCGGGTGACGTCGTCCTGGGTCGGCCCCAGGCCCCCGGTGGCCACCACCACGTCGGCCCGGGACATGGCCAGGCGGAAGGCCTCGGCGATGCGCCCTGGGTTGTCGCCCACCACCTGGTGGTGCAGCACGTCCACCCCGATCCCGGCCAGCCGCTCGGAGATCCACTGGGCGTTGGTGTTCGCGATCTGCCCGAGGAGGATCTCCGTCCCGATGCCGATGACCTCGGCCCTCACCGCCGGGCCCCCGGGGGCACCCCGCTGCCCCTCAACCGCCGGCGGGCGCCCCGCCCTGCCCGTAGCTGAAGGTCTCCTGCCAGGGGCGGCCGGGCTCCCCGGGGCGGCCGCGGTCCACCCCGTTCACCGAGACCGAGGCGGCCGCTCCGTCGGCCAGGGCGAGGGTGAGGGAACGGTCGGCCTCGAAGGAGCGCTCCTCCTCGGCCCGGAGGGTGAAGGTCTCGGGGGCCGCGCCGTCCACGGTCACGGTCACCTCGACCTCGCGGTGGGCGGCCACCACCACGCTGATACCCCGCTCGCCCGTCCGCAGGGGGACCGGGGAGGGCGTCAGGTCCGCCGGGGGCGGCGCCGACCGCGACGCCGACAGCACCCCCAGGGCGGAGGCGATGGTCAGGGCCGCGGCCGCCACGAGCAGCACCAGGCGGTGGTCGTCGCGGCGCCGCTTCGCCGCGATGGCCCTCCCGATGGCGTCGGGGGCCGGAGGCGGCGCCGGGCGGGGCGGGGAGGCCTGCCGCCGCGCCCGCGCGTACACCTCGACGACCTTGTCGGGGTTCAGGCCGAGGTAGGAGGAGTACGAGCGGAGGGCGCCGCGCACGTAGACCTCCCCGATGAGGGCCTCGAAGCGCTCCTTCTCCAGGGCCTCGAGGAGCTCGGGGCGGATGCGCGTGTCGCGGCTCGCCTCGCGGAGGCTGAGGCCGCGGAGCAGGCGGGCCTTGCGGAGGGCCGGGCCCACCCCGGTGTGCGTCCCCTGCAAGCGAACCTCCGGGTCGGCCTGGGTCCGCCGGATCATAGCAGGGAGGGCCCCCCGGGCTAGACTCGGGGCATGGGCGCGCAGCGGGACGAGGGGGCGGAGACCGTCACCGTCGTCGTCGAGATCCCCAAGGGGTCGAGGAACAAGTACGAGTACGACCCCGAGACGGGGGCCATGGTCCTGGACCGCATGCTCTTCACGTCCATGCAGTACCCGGCCGACTACGGCTTCATCCAGGGAACCCTGGCCGCCGACGGGGACCCCCTCGACGCCCTCGTCCTGGTGGGGGAGCCCACCTTCCCCGGCTGCCGCATCCGCGCCCGGCCGGTGGGCCTGTTCCGCATGCGGGACGAGAAGGGCCCCGACGAGAAGATCCTCTGCGTGCCCCTGCGGGACCCCATGTGGTCCCACGTGCGGGACCTCGCCGACCTGCCCCCGAACCTGCTCAACGAGATCGAGCACTTCTTCGCCGTCTACAAGGACCTGGAGGGCCACAAGGTCGGCACCGAGGGCTACGGCCCCAAGGCGGAGGCCCTCGGGGTGATCGACGAGGCCCGGGCCCGGGCCGGCGGCTGAGCCCGGCGCGGGGTCACCCAGCCGGGGACCAGGTCACGAACGACCCGTCGGTGGCGACCAGGACCGGGTCGGCCGCCGGCGGGGCCGTCTGGACCCAGATGCCGCGCTCGCCGGCCTGGTTCAGGCCGGGGTAGGCGAAGGCGCTGCCGTCCGGGGCCCACAGGGAGGTGCTCTGGGCGAACTGGTCGAAGAAGGGCAGGTACCCCTGGAGGAAGACGGGGCTCGGCTGGAAGGGGGGGCCGGCGGGCACGGCCGCCTCGCCGTCCCACAGGTGCCAGCGGACCCACGGCGGGCCCAGGGAGGCCTCGGCCAGGAGCACCAGGAGCCGGTCCCCGGTGGGGCTCCAGAAGAAGGCCAGCGCCGGCGCCTCGCTCACGCGCCGGACCTCGCCGCTCCCGAGGTCGAGGACGGCCAGCTCCCCGGGGGCCGCCCGCGAGACCCCTCCTGCGGCCTCCCCGCCGCCCGCGGCCCCGAGGGCCTGAAAGGCCAGGCGGCCCCCGTCGGGGGAGAGCACGAAGGCGACGGTCCCGTCGAAGGTCACGAGATCCCTCGCCCGACCGCCCCGCTCGTCGCTCTCCCGGATCCGTTGCCCGTCGTCGCCGAGGGCGGCGTAGACCAGACCAGCCGGCCCCCACACGGGCGCCCGGAAGGCGCCGGGCCGTGCCACCCTGGCCAGGCTCCCGTCCAGGGTCAGGCGCTCCAGCCGGTCCTCCCCGACGTGGACCACGAGACGGTCGCCCTCCGGAGCCCAGGAGAAGTAGTAGGGGGAGCCGGTGTCCAGGGGCGCCGCCGACCCGCCCCCGGCCGCCACCTCCACGATCCCCAGCTCCAGTCCCCCGTCCAGGGACCCCAGGTAGGCCAGGCGCGCGGAGGTGGGGTCCCAGGCGAGGTAGAAGGCCAGGCTCGCCGGACGCGCCTCCGTCCGGCCGGTCCCGTCCACGGCGGCGGTGACGATCCTCGAGACCCGGCTGCCCGACCGGTCGTCGAACTCCACCCAGGCCAGCCGCCGCCCGTCCGGCGACCAGGCCGGCTGGAGGAACTGGAGCCCTCCTCCGGCGGCCTCGGTCAGCGGGACCGGGTCGCTGCCGTCGGGCCGCATCGTGACGATGCGGCCCTGCCCGTCCACGACCGCGAGGCGCCCGGCGGCCTCGAGCGCCGGCCCCGTGGGCTGCTCCGCCGGCGAGGGCGGGGCCACCTCGGGCAGGTCCCGGCCGGCCCGGGTGCAGGAGGCCAGCACGAGGAGGAGGGCGGACGCGGCGAGGGCCGGGCGGGCCATCCCCTGTCCGAGCCCACCGGGCCGCGCCATCCCACCACCATGGTACGCCCGCCCGCCGGGGCTTTAGCGCGCGTCGCGGGCGGGGCGGGAGGCCTGCCACTCCTCCCAGGTGACCAGGACGTCCCGGGCCCTGGACCCCTGGGAGGGGCCCACGATGCCCCGCTCCTCCAGCAGGTCCATGAGCCGGCCGGCCCGGGCGAAGCCCACCTTGAGCTTGCGCTGGAGCATGGAGGTGGAGCCCAGCTGGGAGCGGATGACGAGCTCGGCCGCCTGCTCCAGCAGCTCGTCGTCGTCGCCCAGGTCGTCCTCCCCCTCCGCCGGCGGCCGGCCCAGGCCCTCCACCGGGGCGGCGTACTCGGCCCGGCGCTGGGCCCGGATCCACTCCGCCACGGCCTCGATCTCCTTCTCGGTCACGTAGGCGGCCTGCAGGCGCACCGGCTTCGAGGCCGTCGCCGGCGCGAACAGGAGGTCCCCGTGGCCGACCAGCTTCTCAGCCCCGTTCTGGTCGAGGATCACCCGGGAGTCGGCCTGGGAGGAGGTCATGAGGGCGATCCGGGAGGGGATGTTGGCCTTGATGAGGCCCGTGACCACATCCACCGACGGCCGCTGGGTGGCCACGGCCAGGTGGATGCCGACGGCCCGGGCCATCTGGGCGATGCGGCAGATGGCCTCCTCCACCTCGCGGGGGGCCACCATCATGAGGTCGGCCAGCTCGTCGATGACGACCAGGAGGTAGGGCAGGTCGGTGAACCGCCCCTCCTGGCCGGGGGGGATCCGGAGGGACCCCTCGGCCAGCCCCGCCCGGTAGGCGTCCAGGTCCCGCACCCCGACGGCGGCCAGGACCTCGTAGCGGCTCTCCATCTCCCGGACCACCCAGGCCAGGGCCTCGGCGGCCCGCTTGGGGTGGACGATGACCGGCGAGAGGAGGTGCGGCAGGTCGGCGAAGTGGGCCAGCTCCACCCGCTTGGGGTCCACCAGGACGAGCTTGACCTCCTCGGGGGTGGTGCGCATGAGGATGGAGGTGACGAAGGTGTTGATGAGGGAGGATTTCCCCGAGCCCGTGGCCCCCGCGATGAGCAGGTGAGGCATCTCGGCCAGGTTCACGGTCATGGCCCGGCCGTGGACGTCCTTGCCCAGGGCGACGGTGAGGGGGTGGCGGGCCTCCCGGGCCGCCCGGGAGCGCAGCACGTCGCCCAGGGTCACGTACTCGCGGACCCTGTTCGGCACCTCCACCCCGATGGCCGACCTGCCTGGAATGGGCGCGATGATCCGCACGTCGGGGGTGGCGAGGGCGTAGGCGATGTCGTCGGCGAGCGAGAGGACCCGGTTCACCTTCGTGCCCGCCTCGACCTCCACCTCGTAGAGGGTGACCGTGGGCCCCCGGTGGGCGGCCGGAACCCGAGCCGGCACCCCGAAGGTCCGGAAGGTGCGCTCCAGGGCCTCCACCGTGTGCTCCTCGTCTCTGCCGTCGGCGGTGCTTCTGGGGGCCGTCCGCAGCAGGTCCAGGGGCGGCAGCCGGTAGCTCCCCCGGGAG
>CAYVCH010000188.1:0-5015 GCA_964449755.1 uncultured Actinomycetes bacterium | reverse complement strand
GGGCGCGGGGGGGGGCAGCCTGGCCAGCCGCCGGGCTCCTGGTGGTGATCCTGGTGGGGGTCCTCGCCGGCCGGCTGTCCCGGGCCGAGCGGTTCCTCCGCACCCTCGTCGAGGCCCTCCCCGAGGCCATGGTGGTCGTGGATGAGGGGGGGCGGATCGTCGCCTGCAACGGGGCGGCCGAGGGGAGCTTCGGGTACCGGCGGCAGGAGCTCCTCGGCCGGGGCGTGGAGTCGCTCCTCCCCGAGGGGCTGCGGGACCGCCACGCCCGGGAGCGGGAGGCCTACGGCCGCTCGCCGCGGGCGCGCCCCATGGGCACGGGGCTCGACCTCTGGGTCCGGCGGAGGGACGGCAGCCGGTTCCCGGCCGACGTCGTCCTGAGCCCCTTCCGCCTGGGCCGGCGGCGGTTCGTCCTGGCCCTGGTCCTGGACCTCACCGAGCGGCGCCGGGCCGAGGAGGCCCTCCGGGCCGCCGAGCGCCGCTACCGGGCCCTGTTCGAGGAGGCGCCGGCCATGTACGTGGTGAGCCGGGACGAGGGGGGCGTCCCCGTGGTCGCCGACTGCAACGGGACCTTCCTGCGGACCCTGGGCTACCGCCGGGAGGAGGTGGTGGGCCGGCCCCTGGCCGAGTTCTACGCCCCCGAGTCCCGAAGGGCCCTGCTGGAGGGGGGCTTCCGGCGGGCCCTGGAGGGCCGCTTCGTGGAGGAGGAGCGGGAGCTGGTGACGAGGGACGGCCGGATCGTCCGCACGCTGCTCCGGGCGGTGCCCGAGACCGACCCCCAGGGCCGGGTGGTGGGGACCCGGGCCACCTTCACCGACATCACGGCCCTCCGGGAGGCCGAGGCCCGCTACCGGGAGATCTTCGAGGGCGCCCTGGAGGGGATCTACCGGACGAGCCTGGACGGGCGGTTCCTGGCGGCCAACCCGGCCCTGGCCCGGATCCTGGGCTACAGCTGCCCCGAGGAGCTCATGGCGGCGGTCACCGACGCGGCCGAGCTGTACGTGGCGCCGGGGGGCCGGGAGGCCTTCATCCGCCGCCTGGCGGAGGAGGAGACGGCCACCTTCGAGCACGAGTACCGCTGGAAGGACGGGAGCACGGTCTGGGTCTCCGAGCGGGCCCGGGCCCTCCGGGACGAGGCGGGGAGGCTGGTGGGCTTCGAGGGGCTCATGACGGACATCACCGAGCGGCGCCGGGCCGAGGAGGACCGCCGGCGGCTCCTGGCCCGCCTGGTCTCCGCCCAGGAGGAGGAGCGGGCCCGGGTGGCCGCCGACGTCCACGACGACCCCCTCCAGAAGATGTCGGCGGTGGGGATGCGCCTGGCCGCCCTCCGGCGCCGGGTGGGGGATCCCGGGCTCGTCGAGGCCTTCGAGGGGCTGGAGGAGGCGGTGGCCACCTCCATCCGGAGCCTGCGGCACCTGCTGTTCGAGCTTCGGCCCCCGGCCCTGGACCGGGAGGGGCTGGCCGCCGCCCTCCGCCAGCTCCTGGCGGAGGTGGCCGCCGAGGCCGACCTCTCCCCCCGCCTGGAGGACCACCTGGTGGAGGAGCCCCCGGCGACGGTGCGGACGGTGGCCTACCGGGTGGCCCAGGAGGCCCTGGCCAACGTGCGCAAGCACGCCCGGGCCAGGGCCGTGGAGGTGCTCCTCGAGTCCCGGGACGGGGGGCTTCGGGTGCGCGTCCGGGACGACGGGGCGGGCTTCGACCCCGCAGGGGTGCCCGAGGCCCTCCCCGGCCACCTGGGGCTCCCCTCCATGCGCGAGCGGGTGGAGCTGGTCGGGGGCTGGTGGCGGGTGGACAGCGCGCCCGGGGCGGGGACCACGGTGGAGTTCTGGCTCCCCGGGGCCGCTGGCAGCCCGCCCCCGGGGCAGGAGGCGACCGGCGGCGCCCCCGGCGGGCCCACGTAAGGCCCGGCGGGGGGGATCTCAGCCCGCCGCCCCGTCGCCGTCGCCGATCCGGACCGTCCGGACCCTGCCGTGGCGGATGGCCACCACCAGGGCCTCGAGCTTCGAGTGGACCCGGAGCTTGGTGAGGATGTTCTGGACGTGGGTGCGGACGGTGTGCCGGCTCGTGCCCAGGATCACGGCGATCTCCCGGCTGGAGGCGCCGTCGGCCATGAGCTGGAGGATCTCCAGCTCCCGGGGGGTCAGCCGCTCGACCCGGCGGGCCCGGTCCCCCTCGATGGACCGCCGGTGGCGCAGGCGCCGGAGGGACCGCTCCACCTCGACCTCGTCGTGGAGGGGCTCGCCACGGTGGGCGCGGCGCACGGCGTCGGCCAGGTCCAGGAACCCCCCGGTCTTCCGCAGGCACCCCGCGGCCCCGGCCTGGATGGACCGGCCCAGGGTCAGCTCGTCGTCGCGGCCGGACAGCACGATCACCCTGGCGTCGGGGTGCCTCCCCTTGATCCGCCGGGTGGCCTCGATGCCGTCCATCCCGGGCATGTCCAGGTCCACCAGGACCACGTCGGGGCGGTGGCGCTCGGCCGCCTCCACCGCGGCCGGCCCCTCGGTCACGACCTCGACCACGCGCAGGTCCCGCTCCCGGGCCAGGGCCAGCTCCAGGGCCTCGGCGAACGTGCGGTGGTCGTCGGCGATCAGGAGCCGGATGGGCCTCGAGGCACCACGGGCCATGGCGGCGCCATCGTAGGACGAGGGGGGGCCCGAATCACGCATCCGACTGTCCGTTCGGGGGACGCCGTTTCGGGGGACCCTCGGCGTTGGGGCGCCGGCCGTCCGCGGGGTGCCGTAACCTGGCCCTCGGGATTGGGGTCTAAGTGTGGGTCGACGGATCGGTCAACCGCGAGCTGCTCACCCGGTGCCGGCGGGGGGACCCGCGGGCCCTCGAGGAGCTGGTGCGGCAGACCCACCGCCGCGTCTACGGGCTCGCGCTGCGGCTGGTGGGGGACCCGCACGAGGCCGAGGACGTCACCCAGGAGGCCTACCTGCGGATGTTCCGGGGGCTGGCGGGATTCCGGGGGGACGCGAGGTTCGAGACGTGGATGCACCGGATCGTCACGAACACGGCGTTGAACCAGCTCCGCCGGCGGGGTCGCTTCGGGGACCTGGTCGCCGAGGAGACCCTGGACGTGCCCCAGCCCGACCGCTCGGCGCAGGTGGCGGGCGACCGGGACGCCCTGGAGCGGTGTCTGGGGGCCCTGCCGCCGGGGCAGCGGGCGGTCATCGTGCTGAAGGACGTGTACGGGCTGTCCTGCCGGGAGATCGGCGAGGAGCTGGGCATCGAGGAGGGGGCGGTGAAGGTGCGCCTGCACCGGGCCCGCAAGCGCCTCCGGGAGCTGCTCCTGCAGGAGGGACGAGACGATGAGGTGTGAGGAGGCCCGCGAGCTCCTCCCGGCCCACGTGGACGGGGAGGCCGTGCCGGGGCTCGCCGAGCACCTGGCCACCTGCCGGCACTGCCGGGCCGAGCTCGATGCCTACCGGGCCATGGCCACCCGTCTGGCCGACCTCCGGGACCGGGCGGAGACCCCGGCCCACCTGGTCGAGCGGATCGTGGCCCTGATCCCGGCGCCGTCCCTTCTGGGCCGGCTGTCGATCTCGGTCCACGATCACCCCCTGGCCTTCGGCCTCGCCTCCCTGGCGGGTGCCCTCGGGGCGGCCGTCGCGGTGGCGGCCCTTCGCCGGGGGCGCCGGGCCCAGGCCGCCGCGGCCTGACCCGCGACGGCCTCAGTCCAGCCGGATCCGTTCGACGGGGCCGGCCCGCCCCAGGGTGGCCAGGGCATGCATGGCGTCGCCCATGCGCTCCATCACCGCCTGGATCTCCCGGCCCGGCCCGGCCTCGTGGATGGCGGCCACCGCCCGGTCCACCCGCTCCGAGAGGGCCTCGGTGGTCCTGGCCAGGGACGCGGCCAGGGTCTGGGTCTCCCGGTGGAGCTGCTCGGCCATGGCGGCGAAGCGCCGGTCCACCCGCTCCATGATCTCGGCGGCCAGGCCGGCCTGGAGCTCCTTGACCGCCCGGAGGGCCTGCTTGGCGGGCTCCTGCTCGGCGGCCCGCTGGAGGTGCTCGGCGATGACGCGGTTGTCCGACCGGATCATGCGGGCCAGGGCCGCCACCCGCTCGTCCACGTGGCGGGCCAGGGCGGCCTCGGTCTCCTCCCGGATCCGGACGAGGGCGGCCTCGCTGTCCCGCTGGATCCGCAGGAGGGCGGCCCCGTGCTCGTCCCTCGCCCTCGCCACGTCGTCGCGGAGGCCCACGACGGACCCCACCGCCTGCTCCAGGCGCTCGACGGTGCGGCCCACGTGGGTCGCGACGGCCGCCTCGGCGGCCTCGGCCGCCCGCTGCCCCACGCCCTGGCTCACCCGGGCGAGCTGGCTTTCCAGGGTGTCGGCCAGGCGGACCGTGTTGCGGTCGATGACCGACACCACCTCGTCGAAGCGCCCCTGCAGGAGGCCCTGGGTGACCTCCTCCACCCGGCGAGTCACCTCCTGGGCCGTCCACTCGGTGGCCGTGCTCAGCAGCTCGGACAGGTGGGTCAGGCGCTCCTCCAGGGCCCGGGCGGTGGCCTCGTCGCGGGCGGCGACGGCCTGGACCAGGGCGTCCCGCAGCCGCTCGGAGTCGGACCGCACGAGCCGGGCGAGCCCCATCACGCGGGCCTCGAAGGCCTGGTTCAGGGCCTGCATGCGAGCGTCCAGCCCCCCCGCCACCTCCCTGGCCGCGGCGGCGGCGCTGTCCCGGGCGGCCTGGTGGGCGGCGCCGGCCAGGGCCCGGACCTCGGCCCGGAGCCCTTCGTCGATCCCCTGGAGCCGTTCGTGGATGCCCCGGACGCGGTCGTCCAGCCCCGCAGCCTGGGCCTCCAGGGTCTTCAGGACCCAGCTCTCGTGGGCGGAGAGGGCCTCGCCCACGGAGCGGACGGCCGCCTCGGACCGCTCGCCGATGGCTCGGATGCCCTCGTCCACGGCCCCCGCCAGGGCGCCGGCGGCCGCCTCCACCCGCTCGGCCATGGAGGCCGCGCGCTCCTCCAGGCCCTCGCCCACGGCCCGGGCTCCCTCCTCGGCGCGGCGGGCCACCTG
>CAYVCH010000187.1:0-5017 GCA_964449755.1 uncultured Actinomycetes bacterium | reverse complement strand
GGGTCCTCGGCCCCGGCCTCCAGGTCCAGGACGACGACGGTCGTGTTGTCGGCCCCACCCCGCACGTTGGCCTCCTCGACCAGACGCTCGGCAGCCTCCTGCGGATCGCGGGTGGTGCTCAGGACCTGCAGGATGCGGCCCTCGGGAACCATGCCGGTGAGGCCGTCGGTGCAGAGCAGGACCCGGTCCCCGGCTCGGAGCTCGACCAGGCCCTCGTCGACGGCCACGTCGGGCTCGGTCCCCAGGGCCCGGGTGAGGATGCTCCGGTACGGGTGGATGGCGGCCTCCTCTTCGGTGAGCTCCCCCCGCTGGACCATGTGGTGGACCACGGTGTGGTCCTCGGTGAGGAGCTGGAGGCGGCCCTCCCGGAGCAAGTAGGCGCGGGAGTCGCCCACGTGGGCCAGGCGGAGCCTGTCCGCCTCGATCCGGGCCGCCGTGAGGGTCGTGCCCATGCCGGCCAGGCTGCGGTCGAGGAGGGAACGCTCGTACACGATGCGGTTGGCCTCGCGGACGGAGTCTGCAAGGGCTCCTTCCCCCCGGGCCAGGCGCTCCAGGGACTCCAGGGCGAGCCTGGAGGCCACCTGCCCGCCCCGGTGTCCCCCCATGCCGTCGGCCACGGCGAACAGGGGTGGCTCGGCGAGGAAGGCGTCCTCGTTGCGCTCGCGGATCAGGCCGACGTCGGTGGCCGCCCCGGCCCGCACCCTCATCGGCGGCCCCTCACCGCGTCAGCTCCAGCACGGTCGTGCCGACCCGCACCTGGTCCCCGGCGCGAAGGGGGCGGGGCGCCGAGACCCGTTCTCCGTTCAGGAAGGTCCCGTTGGTGGAGCCCAGGTCCTCCACGAACCAGACACCGTCCTGGGGGAAGAGTCTCGCGTGGACCTGCGAGACGTAGGCGTCCTCCAGGCGGAGATCGCAGCCCTCGGAGCGGCCGACCCGGATGGGGGCGGTGAGCCGGCGGGACCCGAGGCGCCGGCCGTCGGCCCGCCGGACCACCACGGCCGAGGGTGGCCGTTCCGCCGGGCGGGGGCGCGGGCGGGCCGGGGCGGCCTCGGGAACCTGCAGCCCCCGGGCGACGGTGCGGAGGGCCAGCCAGATGAACAGGTACAGCAGGAGGAGGAGCGCGTACTTCAGGACCGAGAACAGGAGGGGAGACACCCTAGCCCCTCCGGAACTCCAGGGTGGTGGTGCCCAGGGTGATGCGGTCGCCGTCGGACAGCTCCGCCGTCCGGACCTCCTCGCCGTTGAGGAACGTCCCGTTGGTGGACCCCAGGTCGGCGATCTCGTAGCGGCCGCCGGAGGCCCGGATCTCGGCGTGCCGGCGGGAGACGCCGGGGTCGGGCAGGACGACGTCGCATTCGGGGAGGCGGCCAATGGTGACGACGTCGCGGCGGACGCGGAAGGTCCGGGTGGGTCGGCCGTCCTCGAGCAGGACCAGGGTCACGCCGTCCTCGGGCGGGGCGGCGGCCCCGGGGGCGAGGCCCTCCTCGCCCTGGACGAGGGAGGCCCGGCACCGGAACTCGCCTCGTCCCAGGGAGGCGTCCTCGGTGAGCGTGACCTCGGGGGGGCCGACCAGCCCCCAGCCACGCTCGGCGGCCACCTCCCGCACGAGCTGTTCCAGCTCGCGGGCCAGGGCCCGCTCGGCCTGCCGGAAGCGGGCAGCGTCCTCGGGGGACAGGGCGAACTCGAAGCGGTTGGGCGCCCACGGGCCCCGGACCCCCAGGGTCCTGCCGGCGTCCATCTCCCGGAGCATCCGCTTGGCCAGCTCCACGGGCTGCAGGCCGCTGCGGAAGGTCTTGGCGAACAGCCCCTCGACCAGACCGCCCAGGCGGCGCTCGAACTCACGGAGGACCGACACGGCCGGAGGGATCTCCGCAGGTGGCCGCCACGACGACCGGATTCTAGCAAGGGCCTTCCCGCGGCCCGGCCAGGGCGCGCGGGCGTGCCGCGCCGGGCCGGAGGGTCCCCCGCCTTCGCCGGAGCCGGCGGCCGCCCTGGAGGAGCCATGGCCGGGCGGTCCGCCTTGCTACCATGACCGGGGGCGAGTGGCGGAACTGGCAGACGCGCAGGATTCAGGATCCTGTCCGGGCAACCGGGTGGGGGTTCAACTCCCCCCTCGCCCACCGCTTCGGCGGGGACGGTCCCGCGCTGGCCGCGGGTGAGGAGGACGAGCCCTTCCCGGCGGCCAGGGACCCGGCGGGCGGAAGGAACGCGCGAGGGCGGAGGGTTCGTCGCTGCCGGGGCGTGCCCGGGACCCGATCCTCAAGGCCCCCAGCAAGCCGGAGGGCGGGCCGGCTGGGAGGGAGCGTCGGCCGGCCCGCTCCGGCGGGCTCGCGAACGTGCCGTCGCGCGCACAGCTACACTAGCGCACTTCACGTTCGACCGCAAGGTCAACGTACGGTACCCTGTCTGGCGTGAACCTCACGCTCACCCACCGCGGCGACTACGTGATCCGGGCGGCCCTCTACCTGGCGGCCAGGTGGGAGGGGGGCGACGGCTACCGCAAGATCCGGGAGGTGGCCGAGGCCATGGAGCTGCCCCCGAGCTACACGCCCCAGATCCTCGGGTTGCTCGCCAGGGCGGGCCTGGCCGAGGCCAAGGCCGGCCGGACGGGCGGGTACCGCCTGAGCCGGCCGCCGGAGCGGATCTCGCTCCTGGAGGTCGTGGAGGCCGGTGAGGGGCACCTGTCCTTCGAGCGGTGTCCCCTCCGCGGGGGGCCCTGCCACTGGGACGACGTCTGCGCCATGCACCCGGCCTGGTCACGGGCGGCCGAGTCCATGCGCGAGACGCTGGGGAGGACGAGCCTGGCCGAGCTGGCCGAGGTGGATCGGCGGCTGGCGGCGGGAGAGCCGATCGTGGGGGCCCCCGCCGGACACCGTGTGGTCCCGCGGCGTCGCCGCGGGCGCGGTGGTCGCCGCCGGTAGGTCCGGAGCCCGCGTCGGGGCGCCCTCGTTCGGAACCGGTCGGCCGTGGCGCCGATGGGCCCCCCGCGACCGGGACCTCCGGCCGTGGGTCGGCGGGCGGAGTCGCGCTACCAGTGGGTCCGAGGAGGGGTTGCCATGGCCAGGTGGGAGGGGTTCAGGCAGTGCCCCGGGTGCGGGTACGACATCGTCACCGGGGAGGGCGTGCGGGGCTGCGCGTGGGGCGCCTGCCCCTACCTCCCCGAGGAGCTGGACGTCTTCTGCCCGTACTGCCGGTTCAACTTCTTCATCATGGAGGGCAATCCCCCGTGCGACGACCCGATGACCTGCGAGCACGGGGTGGAGCCCAGGGCCCACATCGAGAACCTCCGGCGCTGGATCGAGGCCCGGCGCCCGGCGGGGTGAGGGCCGGCAGCCGCACGGGCTAGGGCAGGCCCAGGCGCTCCCTCGCCACCCGGGCCGCCTCGTCGTAGACGTCCCTGGCCGGGACCCCCGCCTCCCGGGCGACCCTGGCGCAGTCCTCGTACTCGGGGGCGACGGTGACCGGGCGGCCGTCGAGGAGGCCGACCTTCACCGCCACTCGCCCGTGACGGGTCTCCACCCCCAGGACCTGGCGATCGAGGGCCTCTCTGGTCACCCGGGTGGATCGGACCCCCAGGGTGCCGGACTCGCGGAACAGCACGCGCCGCAGGACGTCCTCCCGCTCGGCGGGACAGAGCACCGAGATGGTGACCGCCGGACGGCTCTTCTTCATCACGACGGGCGTGAGCCAGGCGTCCAGGGCGCCGGCCGCCAGGAGGCGTTCCAGGACGTACTCGTACAGCTCGGGGTTCAGGTCGTCCACGTTGGTCTCGAGGAGGACCTGCTGGGCCGGTCCGGCGGCCGGCGGGGGCCGGCGAGCCGCCTCCTCCCCGACGATCACCCGGAGCACGTTGGGGAAGTCGAGGCGGTGGCTCCCCGCGCCGTAGCCCACCGCCTCCACGCGCAGGGGGGGCAGGTCGCCGTAGCCCTCCACCAGGGAGGCGAGGATGGCCGCCCCGGTCGGCGTCACGAGCTCCGCCGGCACGCCCCGGGAGTACAGGGGCGCGCCCCGGAGCAGCTCCAGGACGGCCGGGGCCGGGATGGGCATGGCCCCGTGCTCGGTCCTGGTCATGCCAAGGCCGGTGGGGACGGGCGAGGCGAAGGCCCGGTCGATGCGGAGGGCCGTGAAGGCCAGGGCGGTGCCGACGATGTCCACGATGGAGTCCACCGCCCCCGCCTCGTGGAAGGTGACGAGATCGACCTCCTTGCGGTGGACGGCGGCCTCGGCCTCGGCCAGGCGGCGGAAGATCCGCTGCGCCACCCGCAGGGCCTCCGGGGGCAGGGGAGCTTCGTCGAGGAGGGCCCGGATGCTCGCGTAGGTGCGGATGATGCCGCCCCGGGTGGCCCGGACGCTCGCCCGGAGGGCGGCGATGCCCGAGGCGTCCACCTCCTCCACCTCGAGGGAGAAGGGCCCGACGGGGAGGGCTGCCAGCTCGCGCTCCAGCTCGGCCACGTCGGCGCCGGCGTGGATCAGGGCGGCCAGGGCCATGTCCCCGGAGATCCCGGCGATGCAGTCGAAGTAGGCGACCCGCACGGCAGCCGTCCTAGGGGCGGCCGGTCTCGCCGGGGCCCGCGCCGGTAGCCCGGCGGGCCGACCGGAC
Organism: uncultured Actinomycetes bacterium; assembly: GCA_964449755.1. Lineage (GTDB taxonomy): Bacteria > Actinomycetota > UBA4738 > UBA4738 > HRBIN12 > CAYVCH01. The sequence continues at coordinate 417 of CAYVCH010000187.1, read as the reverse complement.
GATGCGCGCTGCCACCTGGGCGGCGCCGAAGCCGTTGTCGATGCCAACGACGGCCACTCCCGGGGCGCAGGAGGAGAGCATGGCGAGGAGGGCGGCGAGCCCCTGGAAGCTGGCGCCGTAGCCGACGCTCGTGGGCACCGCGACGACGGGACGGGAGGTGAGCCCCGCCACGACGGAGGGCAGCGCGCCCTCCATGCCGGCCGCCACGACGACGCAGTCGGCGGCCTCCAGGTCCCGGCGGCGGTCGAGGATCCAGTGGACGCCGGCCACGCCCACGTCGAGGATGCGCGTCACCTCCAGGCCCATGGCCTCCGCGGCCCGGGCCGCCTCCTCGGCCACGGGACGGTCCGACGTGCCGGCGGTGACGACCGCCACCCGCCCCCAGGAGGGCCCGCCGACCCGCTTCACGACCACCAG
>CAYVCH010000186.1:3338-5035 GCA_964449755.1 uncultured Actinomycetes bacterium | reverse complement strand
CGCGAGCTTGGTGCTTCCCCGGACCCCCGACGCCTGGGGGCCGATTGCGGGGATGGGCCTGGCCACGGCCGGCGCCTTCGTGTGCCTGCTGGAAGGGCTCCGCCGCGTGGGGCCGGTCCGGACCGCCGTCATCTCGTCCTTCGAGCCCCTGGCCGCGGCCCTGCTGGGCGTGCTGTTCCTGGGGGAGTCGGTGGGCCTCGGCGTGGCCGTGGGCGGGGCCCTCATCGTGGGGGGCGCGGTGTCGGCGAGCGTGGCCCGGGCCAGGGTGCCGGCGGAGCCGGCCGTCCCCTAGAGGTCCGCCGTGCGCTAGCGTGGAGGCGCCGTGGCCGAGCGCCTGTCCAGCCTGGACGCCTCCTTCCTGTACCTGGAGCGTCCGTCCACGCCCATGCACGTGGCCGGGGTGTCTCTGCTGGATCCCTCGACGCGACCCGACGGGCGACTGCCCTTCGAGGAGGTCCGCCGCACCCTCGAGGCCCGCCTCCACCGGGCGCCCCGCCTCAGGCAGCGGGTGCGCCCGGTCCCCGGGAACCTCGCGCGACCCGTGTGGGTCGACGACGACCGGTTCGACCTGGACTTCCACCTGCAACGGACGGCGCTCCCGGCCCCCGGCGGCCGGCGGGAGCTGGCCGAGGTGGTGGCCCGGGTGCTCTCGCGCCCCCTCGACCGCACCCGGCCCCTGTGGGAGCTGCACGTCCTCGAGGGTCTCGAGGGCGGCCTGGTGGCCGCCCTGCTCAAGGTCCACCACGCCATGGCGGACGGGATCTCGGCCATGCGCATCGCCTCGGCCCTGTTCGACCTGGAGGCCACCCCGCCTGCCGAGGAACGGCCGAGGCGCTGGCGCCCCAGGCCGGCGCCCTCCGGCGGCGAGCTGCTCCGGGAGGCCCTCCTGGAGGCCCTCGCCGACCCGCTGGAGGCGCTCTTCCACGCGGCCCGGGCCCCGGCCCGGGCCGCCGCCGGGCTGGCCGGCGCGGTCCTCGGCGTGGGCGACCTGCTTCGCATGGGGCGGCCGCCGCCCGGCCCCTTTGACGTCCCGGTCCGGCCCGAGCGGCGCTTCGCCATGGCCGACGTCCCCTTCCGGCGCCTCCGCGAGGTGCGGCGAGCCCTGGGGGGCACCGTGAACGACCTGGTGCTCACGGCCATCGCCGGAACCCTCCACGAGCTGCTGGCCTCGCGCCGGGAGCCGACCCGGGGTCGGGTGCTGCGAGCCCTGGTGCCGGTCTCGGTGCGGGACGAGGGGCAGGCGGACCTCCCGGGCAACCGGGTGGCGCCGGCCTTCGTGGACCTTCCGGTGGGGCCCATGTCCCCGGCCGGTCGCCTGGCCCGGGTGCGCCGGGCCACGGCGCACCTGAAGGGCTCGATGATGGCCGTGGGTGCCGACGGCATCATCGGGCTCGGGGCCTTCGCGCCCCCGGCCCTCCACGCGGCCGCCGCCCGTCTGGTCGCCCGGGCCCGCTGGTGCAACCTGGTGGTGTCCAACGTTCCCGCCCCTCAGGTGCCCGTCTACCTGGCGGGGGCCCGGCTCCTCGCGAGCTACCCCTCGGCGCCCCTGGCCGAGGACGTCGGGCTCTCCATCGCCTGCACCAGCCTGGGCGGGACCATGGCCTTCGGCCTCACGGGGGACCGAGACGCCGTGCGGGACCTGGACCGGCTGGCCGGGGGCATCGAGGAGCAGGTGGAGGCGCTGGCCGCCGCCGCTG
>CAYVCH010000186.1:0-3238 GCA_964449755.1 uncultured Actinomycetes bacterium | reverse complement strand
CGGGCGGGGTCCTCGAGCTGGGGGACGTGGCCGAGGTCGGGGAAGATCCGCACCCGCCAGCTCGGGTGTCGGGCGGCCGCCGCCTCGGCGAGGGCCGCCGGGACCAGCGGGTCGCGCCGGCCGTGCAGCAGCAGGACCGGACACCTCGCCCTGGCCATGAGGTCGCGGTAGGCGCCGGGGTGAGTGGCGAGGGTGTAGACGGATCGGGCGGCCTCCACGAAGGCCCGCACGAGGTCCGGGTCGTGCAGGCGCTCCCGGAGCAGGGCGGCGTGCTCGGCCACCACGTCCTCGCCGATGGAGGCGGGATTCCCGGCGAGGATCCGGAAGGCCAGGCGGACCTGGCGCTCGGGCGCGACGCGGGCGAAGCGCTGGCCGACCAGGAACTCCCCGAGGCGGGGGACCCGGTAGAGCCCGAAGGCGAGGGACGCCAGGGGGGAGGGGTAGGCCCGCCGGGCGGCCGGGAGCACCGGGCAGGTCAGCACCAGGCCGCGGACGGAGTCGGGCTCCAGGGCAGCCTGGAGGACCGCAAGGGCGCCGCCCATGGAGTTGCCGGCGAGCACGACGGGGGGTGCAGCCACCTCCTCCAGGAACCGCGACAGCACCGCCCGCAGGGCCGGCAGGCGGGCGCTGCGCCCCGCCAGGGGGCTCGCCCCGAAGCCCGGCAGGTCGGGGACCAGGACCCGCCCGTGGCGGGCGAGGCCCGGGGCGACGAGGCCCCAGTTGAGGTGGGACCCGCCGAGGCCGTGGAGGAGGACCAGCGTGCGCCCCTGGGGTCCCGGGTACTCCAGGTAGTGGACGGGCCCCTCCAGGTCCACGGTGCGGGCGGCGGCGACGGCGGCTTCCACGCCCCCCAGCCTACCCGGCCACCGCCTTCCGCGAGCCGCGGGTGCTGCCTGGCGCCGGCCGGCGGCGTGCCGCCCGGGCCGCGATGGCCCGGGCGGCCACGACCCCGCTCGCCGCCGCCTGGACCAGGCCCCGGGAGATGCCCACGCCGTCCCCGGCCCCGAAGAGGCCGGGGATCTCGGTCTCCATCTCCGGCGTGAGGTGGAGCGGGGGCGAGTAGAACTTCACCTCCACGCCGTAGAGCAGGGTGTCCGGGGCCCACACGCCGGGGGCCAGGGCGTCCAGGGCCTTCAGCATCTCCAGGACGTCGGTCAGGAAGCGGTAGGGGAGGGCAAAGCCCAGGTCCCCGGGGGCCGCCTCCGGCAGGGTCGGGACCACCCCGCCCCGGGCGATGCGGCCGGGGGTGGAGCGACGCCCGGCCTGCAGGTCCCCGAGGCGCTGGACGAGGACGGTCTCCCCCAGGAGGTTCGCCAGCCGGGCGAGGTGGCGGCCGTAGGTGATGGGCTCGCGGAAGGGGTCGGTGAACCGGGTGGTGACGAGGACGGCGAAGTTCGTGTTCTCGGTGGGCCGGGCGGCGTAGGAGTGGCCGTTCACCGTCACGACCCCGTCGTAGGACTCCAGGGTCACCTCGCCGTGGGGGCAGACGCAGAAGGTGCGGACGGGGTCGTCGAAGGTGCGGGACCGGTAGAGGACCTTGAACTCGTAGAGGACCCGGGTGAGGGGCTCCATCACCTCCGCCGGACACTCCACCCGGACCCCGATGTCGACGAGGCTGCGGGAGGCGGTGAGCCCCAGACGCCAGGCCTCCAGGTCCATCCAGTCGGCCCCGGCGCGCCCCGGGGCGACGATCACGTGGTCCGCGGCCAGCCGCTCGCCGTCGGCCACGACGCCCGCCACCCGTCCCCCCTCGACGTCGAGCAGCTCGACCCTGGTGCCCGTGCGCACGACGACCCGGTCCTCCGGGAACTGCCCCCGGAGGGCCTCCAGGAGGGCGGGGAGACGGTCGGTGCCGACGTGCCGGATGCGGGCAGGGCGCAGGGTGAGGCCGGCCTCCTCGGCGCGCCGGACGAGCTCCGCCACGGCGGCCCGGTCCGTGCCGTGGACGGCCGTCGGTGCCCCGAGGCCCAGGAAGGCCGCGTCCACCTCCCGGATGAGGCGCCGGGCCACGCGGGCGCCGACGGCCGCCGCCAGGCGACCGCCGAAGTCGGGGGAGAGGGTGAGCTTCCCGTCGCTGAAGGCGCCGGCGCCGCCGAAACCGGAGGTCCGGAGGGTGGGGTCGGCGAGGCGCTCGGGCAGGTCGGGCCCCCGCTCCAGGACCAGCACCCGCAGGTCGGTGGTGAGCGCCAGCTCCCGGGCGGCGAAGAGGCCGGCGGGCCCGGCGCCCACGACGATCACGTCGAAGCGCGCCGCCCTCCTCATCCACTCGCAAGCCTAGTGCGTATCCTGGGCCGCCGATGGGGCGGGACCGGCGGCGGAGTGGCGTGGACCTGGGGGTCCTGCTGTTCGCCACCCCCGTGCTGTGGGGGCTCACCTTCCCCGCCGCGAAGGTGGCCCTGGAGACCCTGCCGCTCCTCCCGTTCATGGCCTGGAGCCGCGTCCTGGGATTCCTGGCGATCCTGGCGGCCCTGCCCTGGGTGGCGCGGCGGGAGCTCACCCGGGCGTCGCTGCGACGGGTCCTCGCGCCCGGGCTGCTCCTGGGCGGGCTCATGTTCGTGGGCTACTGGTTGCAGACCTGGGGCCTGGCCCTCACCACGGCCACCAGCGCCGGGTTCATCACCGGCCTCTACGTCGTGCTCACCCCCCTCATCGGCCTCGCGCTCTTCGGCCACCGGGTGAGCCCCGCGGGCTGGCTGGCGGTGGGGGTGTCGGTGGTCGGGCTCACGCTGCTCTCCGTGGCCTCCCTCACCGACCTGCGCCCCCACGCCGGCGACGTCCTGGTCCTCGGGGGGGCCGTGGCGTGGGCCGTGCACATCGCCCTCCTCGGGCACCTGGCGCCCCGTCACCCCGGCCGGCTCCTCTCGCTGTCGCAGATGGGGGTGGCGGCCGGCCTCCACGTGGTGGCCGCGGCGGGCACGGGGCTGCGTACCGGCGAGGCCCTCCAGGTGTGGCCCCTGCTGGTCCTGACCGGGGTCCTGGGCTCTGGCGTGGCCTTCACCATCCAGGTCCTGGCCCAGAAGGAGGTGAGCGAGGCCCGGGCCGTCGTCGTCCTGGCCGGCCTGATGAACGCGGCGCGGGTGGTGAAGAAGCGGCTCGAGGACCTGCGGGTCGTGGTCGTCGGCGTCGGCGCCGCCGGGGTGGCCTGCACGCGGATGCTCATGGCCGCCGGGGTGCGGGATGTCGTCGGCTGCGATCGGGACGGCGCCCTCTACCGCGGCCGGGCGGTGGACAATCCGAT
>CAYVCH010000185.1:0-5145 GCA_964449755.1 uncultured Actinomycetes bacterium | reverse complement strand
GACCTGCTCGAAGGCGCCGGCCCCTACCGGGTGGTCGGGGCCCTGGTGACCGAGGCGGAGGGCGAGGCCGCGCGGGCCCTGGACGGGTCCGGCGTGCCCTGGATCCTCCACGACCCCCGGGCCTACCACCGCTCCCGGGGGGCGCCGCTCTCGGACCGCGCGGTCCGCCGGGGGTTCGACGAGCAGAGCCTCGCGCTCGTCTCCCGCTTCGACCCGCAGGCCATCGCCCTCGTCGGCTACCTCTACGTCGTGACCGCCCCCATCCTCGAGGCCTTCCCGGAGCGGGTGGTGAACCTCCACGACGCCGACCTGCTCCTGCTCGGGAGGGACGGGCGGCCCCGCTACCCGGGCCTCCACGCGGTCCGGGACGCCATCCTCGCCGGCGAGCCCGAGACGCGCTCGACCGCCCACCTCGTGACCGAGGAGCTGGACGGGGGGCCGGCCCTGGTCCGCTCCCCGGCGTTCCCGGTCCACACCGACCTCGTGGCGGCCGCCCGGGCGGCCGGGCGGCAGGACGTCGTGCGGGCCTACGCCTACGCCCACCGCGAGTGGATGATCGAGGCGAGCTGGGGACCCCTCCTGGAGGCGGCCCTGCGGCTCCTCGCCGAGGGGCGGGTGACGGTCTCCCGTGGGAGGGCCTGGGTGGACGGCCGCCCCGCACCGGCGGAGGCGGGGGCGGTCCTCGGGGGGCGGGCGGCCCCGGTGGAGGCCGCGGGGTGAGGCCGTGCAGGTGATGGAGCACGTCCGGGCGGAGCGGCGGGGCGCCGTCGGCGTCATCGTCATGGACCGTCCCGAGCGGTTCAACGCCCTGGACCCGCCGATGGCCCGCGATCTGCGGAAGGCCGCCCTCGCCTTCGCCCGGGACCGAGGGGTCCGCTGCGTGGTGCTGGCCGGCACCGACCGGGTGTTCTGCAGCGGGGCCGACCTCAAGTACGTCCGGGACGAGGGGGAGCCCGCGGACCTCTCCTACCTCCAGCCCGAGGCCCGGGAGGTCGAGCGGGGCTACGGGGCGAGCTTCAAGGAGATCCTGGAGTACCTCCACAGCACGATCTCGGAGATCAAGCGGGCCCCGAAGCCCTTCGTCGCGGCGGTGAAGGGGGTGGCGGCGGCCGGTGGGTTCGGCCTGGCCATGTCCTGCGACCTCGTCTACGCCACCGAGGACGCCTTCTTCGAGTGGGCCTACCAGAAGACCGGCCTCACCGGCGCCGAGAGCTCCACCTTCTTCCTCCCCCGCCTGGTGGGCCTGCGGAAGGCCATGGAGCTGGCCTTCCTGAACCCCCGGCTCACGGCCGGGGAGGCCCTGGCGGCGGGGCTCATCACCGGCGTGTTCCCCCGGGAGAGCTTCGACGCCGAGGTCATGGCGGTGGCCGAGGGCCTGGCCCGGGGCCCCACCGAGGCCTTCGGGGTGGCCAAGGGCCTCATCAACCAGGCCGCCGGCGTGGACCGCCTCGACGTCCACCTGGACCGGGAGCTGGAGGCCCTCCGGCGGATCGCCGAGACCCCGAGCTTCGCCGAGGGCCTCGCGTCGTTCCTGGCCAAGCGGGAGCCCCGCTTCCCGGGATGAGGAGGGAGCGTCGGTGAGCGAGCAGACCCCCCGGGTGGGCGAGGCCCGGCGGGTCCCCCCCGCCCTCACCGACGAGGTCGTCACGATGGCCCACGGCAGCGGCGGCAAGGCCATGCACCGACTCATCGAGGCCCTGTTCCTGGAGGCCTTCGACAACCCGGTCCTCGCGACCCTGGACGACCAGGCGGTCCTGGCCCCGACGGGCGCCGAGGCCCGCCTCGCCTTCACCACCGACTCCTTCGTGGTGAGCCCCCTGTTCTTCCCCGGGGGCGACATCGGGAAGCTCGCCGTGAACGGCACCGTGAACGACCTGGCCATGGCCGGCGCGGAGCCCCTGTGCCTCTCCGCCGGCTTCATCCTGGAGGAGGGGTTCCCCGTGTCCGACCTCCGGCGGATCGTGGCCTCCATGGCCGAGGCCTGCAAGGAGGCCGGGGTCGCCGTCGTGACCGGGGACACGAAGGTGGTGAACCGGGGCAAGGCCGACGGGGTGTTCATCAACACCGCGGGCGTGGGCCTCATCCGTCGGCCGGTGGAGATCTCGTCGGACCGGGCCCGCCCCGGGGACCTGGTGCTCGTCTCCGGGCCCATCGGCGACCACGGCACCACGATCATGGTGGCCCGGGGCGGCCTGGAGGTGGAGGCCGAGCTCGAAAGCGACACGGCCCCCCTGGGCTCCCTCGTGGGAGCCATCCTCGACGCGAGCGCCGACGTCCACTGCCTGCGGGACCCCACCCGGGGCGGCGTGGCCACGGCCCTGAACGAGTTCGCCGGCCGCTCCGAGGTGGCCATCGTCCTCGAGGAGGAGCGGGTCCCCGTCCGGGACTCGGTCCGGGCGGCCTGCGAGATCCTGGGGATGGACCCCCTCTACGTGGCCTGCGAGGGCCGCCTCGTGGCCGTCGTGGGCCCCGAGGCCGCCGAGGACGTGCTCGCCGCCATGCGCCGCCACCCCCTGGGCACCGGGGCCGCCGTCATCGGCCAGGTCGCCGAGGAGCCCCGGGGGCGGGTGCTGCTCCGGACGCCCTTCGGGGGGACCCGGGTGGTGGACATGCTGGTCGGCGACCCCCTGCCCCGGATCTGCTGAGGGCGGGAGGCTACGCGCCGGCCCGGGCTGGCCGGGCCTCCGGGGCGCCCGAGGTGGCCAGCACGTAGCGGTCCAGGTACTCGACCAGCACCTGGCGGCTCTCCTCCAGCCTCCTGGCCCAGGCGTGGAGCATCCGCTCCCCTTCCGGGGTCAGCTCGTAGGTCCGCCGGGCCGGCCCCGCGCCGGAGGTCTCCCAGCCGGAGCGCACCAGCCCCTCCCGCTCCAGGGACCGCAGGGCCCGGTAGACCCCGCCGGGGTCGCTCCGGGAGAAGCCGAAGGCCCCCAGCCGCTCGATCAGGTCATAGCCGTGGGCCGGGGACTCGCGAAGGAGCAGGAGCAGGCACGGGCGCAGGAAGTTCCGGGGCTGCCCGCCGTCGCAGCGGCACTCGGCGGCGGGCCCGTCATCGCGCACGTCCCACATGACCCGTTGATGCTAGGGGCAGGCGTGCCCGCGGGGCAAGGCCTCCTTCGGGCCCCAGGTAGCGTCGCGTCGGCGCCCTGGGCAGGAGCATCCACCATTACGTCCGGTCTGGGCAGGGAGGGGTGCTGGGCGGGGAAGAGCCGGCGCCCATCGCCACGTGGACACGGCCCCGCCGGGCGGGGGGTCGCCGTTCAGCGTGTACGAGGTGGACTACGCGGAGGGGGGGACCGTCCGGCTCGGCTTCACCCTCACGAACCTGGGCCGGCTCCCGGTCCGGGTCAGCGCCGTGGGCGTGGACGCCCCCACCCACAGCGGGTTCCGGCTCGTCTCGACCGCCGTTCGGCAGCCCGAGGGGTCCGGGCTCACCTTCGCCCCGTTCACCCTGGGGCCCGGAGCCCCAGCGCATCATCACGACGTGGCGGTTCGAGGGGTCCTGTCCGCCCGGGCGCCCGGAGCCCCCGCCGTCCACCACCGAGCTGGCCAGATCGGCGTCGAGTTCCAGGTGCTGTGGTCCCACCACCGGGTGCAGCTGCCGCTGCCCTACGAGCTGCAGGTCCACCAGGGCAACTGCCCGGTGCGATGAGGGCCGCGGGCCCCGACCGCGTCGATCTCCTCGGTCGAGCGGACCCCGGCCCGGGGCAGGTCGTGGCGGGCCGTCCCCCACCATGGCCGGACCACGTCGGTGGTGCCCGCGAACCGCTCCCGCACCCAGTCCCGGCAGAGGGCCTCGAAGGCGACGGCCGTGTGTCCAGCGACGAAGGGGGCGACGTTTCCGCTCGAAGTGGTCCTCGGGACGGAACCCGGCGCTGCTGTCGGCCCGGTAGGGGAACACGAAGCGGAACCAGAAGCGGATGAAGGGATCGGCGACCCGGTACCGTCGACGACGGGCGCTCGCTGGAGCGAAGGCCGGGTTCGCCGACCGCACGATGTGCTGGTCCTCGAGGACGCGGACGTGCCGCGACGCCGTGGACTCCTCGATCCTGGAGGGCCCGACGAGGTCGCTCCACTCGAGGCTCGGCGATCCCGACAGCGCCGCGAGCCGTGGAGCGGGGCCCGCTCCGCGAGCAGCGTCCCCATCGTGGAGATCTGGGACCCGCAGAGGACCAGCTTCACGCCCGTGCCCCCCCGTTCCTCGAGCGCCGCGGCCAGGGCGGAGTCGGCGCCCCGGCTCCGGTCCATGGCGCCCCCGCTCCGGTCCATGGGGAGGGGGAACTCGTCGATCACGACGAGGCGGCGTCCGGGCCCCCGCGGCCGGAGCAGGACGTCGAAGAAGGATCGAACGTCGGCGAGCTCAGGCCGGCATGGGCGGGCCGCCCGGGACCCCCGGCCGCCCGGGACCCCCGGCCGCCGTCAGGGGACGACGCCGAGGGTGCCGGTCGGTTCGTCCTCGGCCTCGGCCCGGGAGAGCGACCCCCGGGCCCTCCCCACGTGGGTGCGGAGCTCGCTGGCGGCGTTCGACAGCATCACGCTCGCCCGTTGGACCTTGTTCTCGATCACCTCCTCGATGCCCCGGAGGACGGCCTCCACCTCCGCGAGCGCCGCCCGGACGTCGCCCGCGTCGCCAAAGCGGGCGGCCAGCGTGTAGAGGAACAGCAGGATCGGGAGCGCGCTCCCGTAGGGCACGATCACCACGCCGCGCGCGTAGGCGTCGGCGTGGGCCCGCTTGCAGACCCCGTAGGCGGCGTCGGGGACGGCGGCGACCGCGACGGGCGCCGTGAGGGCGGGATCCAGGTACTGGGCGACCTCGTGGGCACGGCGGGCCACGACCCGCTCGACCTCCCGGGCGAGGGCCTCTCGCTCCGAGGGGTCCTCCGCCCGCTCGAGCGCTTCGAGCTCTGCCGGCGCCGGCCACTTCGAGTCCACGGGGAGCCTGCGACCATCGGGCAGGACGAGCCCGAACTCCACCACCTTGCCGTTCACCCGGAAGTCGGTCTCGAGCATCCCCGGGGGGAGCCCGGCCAGCAGCTCGCGGAGGACGTTCTCCCCCGACCGCCCCTTCGACGCCCCGCCCGCGAGGACCGCGGACAGCCGGCGGATCACCTCCCGGTCCTCGGCAAGGGTCGCCCGGCGTTCCTGCTC
>CAYVCH010000184.1:0-5151 GCA_964449755.1 uncultured Actinomycetes bacterium | reverse complement strand
CCCGCCTCCGGGCCGACGGGCCCACGGACCTGGCCGCGGGCTGGCGGCTGGCCGCCCAGGTCCTGCGCGACGCCCCCCGGCGGCGGGGCCCTCGCCGGGTCCTCCTCCTCACCGACGGCCACGCCACGGCCGGCACCACCGACCCCGGGGCCCTGGAGGAGCTCGCCCGCCGGGCCGCCGACGACGAGGGCATCAGCACGAGCGCCGTCGGCGTCGGGGCCGACTTCGCCGAGGTCCTCCTCACCCGCCTCGCCTGCGCCGGAGCCGGCGAGGCCCACTACGCGCGGGACGCCGCCGAGGCTCCGGAGGTGTTCCGCCGGGAGGTCCAGGGGCCCGCCGCCCCGGCCCTGCGCCAGGTGGTGGTGGGCCTTCGCCCCGGGCCCGGGACGCAGGTCGTGGAGGTCCTCGCCCCGGAACCCCAGCTCCCCGCGGGCGGCGTGGAGGTGGCCCTGGGCGCGCTCCTCGCGGGGGAGATGCGGCGGGTGGTCTTCGCCCTCGCCGCCCCGGGCCCCCCGGGGGCCCGGGTGGTCGCCGAGGTGGTGGTCCGCTCCCTCGCCGCCGGGCCGGGCGGGTGGCTGGTCCACGAGCGGACCCTGCCGGTGGTCACGGGCGGCGACGACGAGGCCGCGGCCCGGGCCCTGGCCGCCGAGGCGGCGGCCCTGAAGGCGAGGCGTCGGGGCTGAGCCCCTCCCGCAGGGCGGCGGCCGAGCCGGAGGCCTCGACCACGACGTCGGCCCCCCGCCCGCCGCTCGCCTCCCGCACCGCCTCGAGGCGTTCCTCCGGCGTGGTGGCCTCCAGGGACAGGGTGAGGTCCGCCCCCACCTCCCCCGCCACCTCCAGGCGGAGGGGGTGGACGTTCCCGGAACAGCCTGCCCCCCGGCACCGCGTAGGCCTCCCGTGGTCGCTCCGCCACAGCCCCACGCCAGTAGGCTGGGGCCGTGCGGGCGGTCCTCGTGGCCTTCGGGGTGGTGGCGGCGGCGTGGGCCGCGGTCGTCCTGGCCCTGGCCGTGGCGGGGCGCCGAACGGCCGCCCGGGAGCTCGCCACCCTCCTGCCCAACCTCCTGCTGCTGTTCCGGGGCCTCCTCGGCGACGGCCGGGTCCCCCGGGGCACGAAGGCCCTGCTCCTGTTCGCCCTCGCGTGGATCGCCTCCCCCGTGGACCTGCTGCCCGAGTTCGTCCCCCTGGTGGGGCCCCTGGACGACGCCGTCGTGGCCGCCCTGGTCCTCCGGTCCGTCCTTCGCCGCACCGACCCCGGCGTCCTGGAGCAGCACTGGCGGGGCGACCCCACCACCTTGCGGCGGCTCCTCCGGCTGGTCGGGCGGTAGCCGTCCCGGCGCCGGACGGCGGAGCCGCCCTCAGGGAGCCCGGTTCACGAAGCGGACGAAGAACTCGCCCTCCTCGTAGCCCTCGTCCGCTGGCCCCAGCCACTCGAAGGCGACGGTCAGGGGCGCCCCCGCCCGGTCGCGGCCGTGGATGCGGAGGAAGTACCGGTCCTGAAGGGGCACCCGGGTGCCCGGGCTGCCACCGAGGGCAGTGACGACAAAGTTGCCCAGGAGGAAGGGCCCGAGGTCCGGCCGCGGCAGCGTCTCCTCGGCCCGGACGTGGCCCAGGGGCATGATGAAGGATCGTTGCCTCCCAAGGAACGTGTCCCACAGGCCCGCCTCGGAGCCCACGACGTAGTCGGGGGTGAGGGCAAGCCACGCCGACGGGCGGCTCACGACCTCGGCCTCCAGCCGGGCCAGGAGCTGCCGCCCGGCCTCGTCCCCGTCGGCCTCCACCACCTCGATGTGGGCGAAGGCCGGCTGGGCCGGCCTGGACCAGGGGAACTTGGAGTAGGTGCGGAACCGGGCGTTGCGATCCCGGCTCCGCCACAGGGCCTCCAGAAGCTGGCCGAACAGGGCCCGGCCCGCCGGGTCGTGGGCGTCCAGCTCGAACCCCCAGAGCCCCTCCTCGGGTGTCACCGCCAGCTCGTCCACGAAGAAGGGCTCCGGGAAGTCCCGGAGCACCTCGTCCCGCCCCGCACCCCGCAGGTGGACGATGAGGCCGGTCTCGGCGAAGCTCACTGAGGCGTTGGCCGCCCCCCGGCCGCTCGCCCCCGCCGCCACCCGGGCCCGGTAGGGCCGGGTCAGGTCCACCTGGTGCCAGCGGCGCCCGGCCCGCCACCGGATCCGTTCCCCCCGCAGGAGGAGGCCGCCCCTGCCCCGGCCCGCGAGCCGCAGGAGCAGCGGGTAGGTGGCGACGCAGGCCGCGAGGCTCGCCGGCAGGGCGAGGACGACGACGAGGGCCGCCAGCCACCCCGGGGACCTCCAGCCCATAAGGGCGAGGACCAGGACCGACAGTCCCGGCCAGAGGAGGAGGAACTCCAGGGTCGGCAGGACCACCGTGAACCAGCCGCTCCGGTAGGCCGCCCGAACCTCCGCCGAGCCGGAGCCGTCCCTGGCACCACCCACGGGCCGCCCCCCTCTCGGGACCTCCGGGCGGCCCAGGCTACCAGGCGAGGGGACGCGCGCCCCTGCTCGAGCCCCCGGCGACCCGGCGGCTCGTGACCGGGGACGTTCCGTATCATCCCGTGGGGGTGACCGCGCCGGTGAGCCCCGGCGCGGCCAGGGAACGAGCTCGGAGGAGGTGGGATGGCGACCACGTCGACGATGGTCCCGCTCGGCACGCGGGCCGCGGACTTCGCGCTCCCCGACGTCCGGACCGGCGAGGTGGTGCGCCTCTCGGACCTCGCCGACCGCCCGGCCCTCCTCGTGCTGTTCGTCTGCCGCCACTGCCCGTACGTGCAGCACGTCCAGGCGGGGATCGCCAAGCTCGCGAAGGACTACGCGGGCACGGGCCTTGGGATCGTGGCGATCAGCGCCAACGACCCCGCCGCCTACCCCGAGGACGCCCCTGGGAGCCTGGCCGAGCAGGCCCGGGAGGCCGGCTGGGACTTCCCCTACCTGTTCGACGAGACCCAGGAGGTGGCCAAGGCCTACACGGCGGCCTGCACCCCCGACCCCTTCCTGTTCGACGCGGAGCGGAAGCTCGTCTACCGGGGCCAGCTCGACGCGAGCCGCCCGGGCAACGGGATCCCGGTCACCTGCTCGGACATCCGGGCCGCGATCGACGCGGTGCTCGCCGGCCGCCCGGTGCCCGAGGACCAGCGCCCGAGCGTCGGCTGCAGCATCAAGTGGCGCCCGGGCAACGAGCCGGACTACGCGCGGTAGCCGGCCCACCGCCCCTCGCGGGGGGCGTGCGGGACGGCCCCTACCCGCGGACGGTCTCCCCGCCCTCGGTGTCCGTGAAGAGCACCACGAGGAGCGTCCGGGCCCGGGAGCAGGCCACGTACATGTTCCTGGTGAACCCCTCCTTCTCGTAGCGGTCCACCTCGCAGACCACGACCGCCGGGGCGTCCAGGCCCTTGAAGCGGTGGATGCTCGAGAGGAGGACGTCGCGGCCGCCCCTCGGCTCCTCGGTGAGGACGAAGGCCCCGACCCGTCCCCGCACCGCGCTGCGCTCGGCCGCGTGCGGGGTGAGCACGACGAGGTCCCGGGGATCGAGGCCCTCCTCCGCGACGAGCCGGTGGAGCACCCGGCTCAGCTCGTCCCGGAGCCGCCCGGGCGCCACCCCTCGGACCTCGACCTCGGGCCCGTCGGGACCGACGCACACGATCTCCTCGCCCCGGTAGTACGCGGTGACGGCGTGGAAGATCTGCTCGGTGTTCCGCCACACCTCGGAGAGGCGGAACCTCGCGAGCCCCTCGGGGAGCGCCGGCTCCCGGTAGATCGCCTGGTTGTCGTCGGAGAAGGCGTAGAGGATGCCCCGGTCGGGGTCCTCCAGGAGGAGCTGGAGGGGGACCCACCAGTCGGCCGCGAAGTCCTGGGCCTCGTCCACGATGAGGGCGTCGTAGCGGGGGCCGAGCCGTTCCACCGCCCGCTCGAGGGCCCGGGGGACGACCTCGTCCCAGAACTCCCGGCTGCTCCGGTCGCCGCGGAGCTCGATCCCGGCCTCCCCCGCCAGGGCAACCGCGAGCCCGTGGAAGGTCTCCACGTGGATGCCGGGCGCGTCGGCCAGGGCCTTTCGCAGGTGCTCGGCGAGGGGGCGGTTGAAGCAGGTGAAGAGGACCCGGAACCCCTGGGCGGCCAGGCGGCGGGCCTTCTCCGCGGCGAGGAGCGTCTTGCCCGAGCCCGCCGGCCCGGCCACCGCCACCCGCCGGTTCCCGGCGAGCATGTCGAGGAGGCGGAACTGCTGGTCCGACAGGCGGAGGATCTCCCGGTCGGCCTCGGCCACGTCGAGGGCGAGCGGGTGGCGGATCTCGACGTCGTGGGCGAGGGCCCGGACGATCGCCTCCACCCCCTCCGGGCCCGCCCGGCCCTGGCCCCAGGACCGGGCGACCTCCACCAGGCGGGCCTCGAGCGCCCGACCGTCGGCGAGGTGGCGGGCGTCGAGGAGGACCGGTTCCATGTGGGGCAGGGGCGGCGAGGAGCAGACCGCGTCGGGGAAGCAGACGACGTAGCCGATCGGCCCCCACCCCCTCGGCCAGCCGGGGAGCGAGCGGAGGAACCGCCTGAGGCTGTGGGCCCGGTCCTTGGCCTGGTCGAAGGGGTCGCGATCCAGGGGGTGCGCCGCGCCGGAGCGGGAGACGCTCCTCCACCCCTCCTCCGCGTCGTAGCGGAGCTCCCCGCCCTTCACCTCGACCACGAGGGCGCCGTGCTCGGGGTGCGCGAGGACGAAGTCGGCCTCCTCGTCCCTGGCCCCTCGGCCCTCCTCCCGCTGGATCCACCGGGCGTGGTGGATCCCCACCCACTGGTCGGGGAGCCCGCGCTTGAGCTCGCGGAACACTCGGACCTCGGCCGGGCTGCGCCGGAACCTGATGGACCTCGGGAACATCCTGGCCACGGGCGTCCCCCTGTCCCCGTTGCCTGGAGGGTAGCCCTATGGCGCCGCCGAGGCGAGACCCCGGGTCCCATCCGACCGGACGCGGGGCCGCGCCCGGCCCCCCCGTTCAGCGGCGCGGCCGACGGGGCGGCGTGCGGAACCCGCAGCGTGGGCCGGCGGCCCGCTCGAGCCGGCGGTCCAGGGTGACGAGGGCGGCGCCGATCCCCTCCGCCAGCGCGACGTACCAGGCGTCGTGGGCCGTGAGCGCGCGGCGGAGCTCCCAGATCCGTT
>CAYVCH010000183.1:0-5206 GCA_964449755.1 uncultured Actinomycetes bacterium | reverse complement strand
AAGGGAGTTACACATGTGTGATTTTCCGGTCAAACGTTTCTCGGAGGCCCACTAGGTGCCGTCCGCCCGGTCCCTCACAGGCGCGAGGACCAGCGCCGCACCCCGGCCGGGCCATCGCCCGGCGGGCCCTCGGGCTCCTCGGTGACCACGATCTCGTCGTACCGCTGGTGTTCCATCTCGAGCTCGAGCACCACCAGCCCGCCCTCGGGGACGAACTCGGCGGCCAGGGTGTAGGCGCCCCCGCTGCCCAGCCACAGCCGGTAGACGTGGCCCGGGGCCGGAGGCGGCACGTCCATGCCCACCAGGTACAGCCGGTGGCTGCCGGGCAGCTCCAGGAGCCTCGCGCCCGCCGGCGCCTCCTCCTCGCGGAGGGCGACGGGCTGCAGGCCGGCCGCGCTCATCTGCTGGATGGCCGCCGTCAGGGTTCCCCGGTGTCGCTCGGCCCGGGAGGCCCGCTCCTCCAGGGTCATGGCGAACCCGCCGACCGCCAGGACGGCGGCGACCCCCGCGGCCACGGCGGCCAGGGGCATCACCCGGTGACGGGAGGGGGACGGGCCGGCCACCTCCCGCCGGACCCGTGCCAGGAGGGTCTCGGGGGGCGTCGCCGGCGGGGCTCCCAGGGCCAGGTCTCCCGCGACCACGGCGAGGCCGTCCAGGGTGTCCCGGCAGCGGGGACACGCCGGGACGTGCTCGGCCAGGAGGCGGTCGGCCTCCGCGGCGTCGGACCCGGAGAGGGCCCGCAGCAGGTAGCCAGCAAGCAGCTCCTCGATGCGGTCGTGGGCGTCGGCCATCAGTCTTCCCGGAGCAACGCGCGCCGGAGCTTCCGCAGGGCCGCCAGCGTGCGGGTCTTCACCGTCCCCAGGGGGATCCCCAGATCCTCGGCGATCCGGGCCTGGGTGAGGCCCCCGAAGTAGGCCAACTCCACCACCTTCCGCTGCTCCGGCGGCAGGGCCGCCAGGGCCTCACGGACCTCCCGCCGCCGTGCCGCCAGGGACGCCTCCTCGGCCACCGCCTCCCCTACGTCTTCGCCGGCGGAGGGCTCGAGGTTCGCCGCCCGGTCGGCACGGTGGCGAAGGCGCTCCTCGCGCCGCACGGCGTCCACGGCCCGGTGGTGGACGAGGGACAGGAAGAAGGTGCGGAAGGGTCCCCGGGCGGGGTCGTAGGCCTCGGGGGCGCGCCACAGGGCGAGGAAGGCCTCCTGCACCACGTCCTGGGCCAGGGCGGGCAGGCCCGTGAGGCGCAGGGCCAGGCCGTAGGCGGCGGCGCCGTACCGGTGGTACAGGGCCTCGAAGGCCTCCGTGTCGCCCTCCCGCAGGCGCCGGTGCAGGGCGAGGTCGTCGTCCCCCGTGTCCACGGGCCGTTTCTACCATCCCCCCGTAGAATCGGCCCGTGCCCCCCCGCGTCGTCATGTACTCGCGTCCCCGCTGCGGCCTGTGCGACGAGGCCAGGGCCGTGATCCTGGCCGAGCGCGCGCGGACGCCCTTCGAGTTCGAGGAGATCTCGGTGGAGGGCGACGACGACCTGGAGCGGGCCTACGGGCTCAGGCTGCCGGTGGTGCTGGTGGACGGCGAGGAGCGCTTCGAGCTGACCGTCGACCGGGACCAGCTGTCGGCCGCCCTCCGGGCCCCGGGTCGCCTGCCGGGTTGAGCTTGGCGCGGGCTGGCTTTCGACGCGATGCTGCCGGTCGAGCTTGCGCATTTGAGAACGGGTTCCCGCCTGCGCTACCATCCGGCCGTGCCTGCTTCCCCCGGACCCGCGCCGTGAGGGAGCGCCCGATCCCGGAGGCCACGGTCGCGCGCCTCCCCATCTACCTGCGGGCGCTCGTGGAGATGGCCGAGGAGGGCGCCACCACGGTGTCCTCGGAGACCCTGGCCGAGCATGCCGGGGTGAACTCGGCCAAGGTCCGCAAGGATCTCTCCCACCTCGGCTCCTACGGCACGCGGGGGGTGGGCTACGACGTCGCCTACCTCATCCACCAGGTCCGGCGGGAGCTGGGCCTCACCCAGGACTGGCCCGTCGTCATCGTGGGCGTCGGCAACCTGGGGCACGCCCTGGCCAACTACCGGGGGTTCGCCGAGCGAGGCTTCCGCATCGTGGGGCTCCTGGACGTGGACCCCCGCAAGATCGGGGAGGTGGTGGGCGACCTGGCGGTGCGGCACCTGGACGAGCTGCCCGAGGTGGTGCGGGAGCGGGGGGCGTCCATCGGCGTCATCTGCACCCCGGCCGCCTCCGCCCAGGAGGTGGCCGAACGGATGGTGGCGGCCGGGATCCGGTCCATCCTGAACTTCGCCCCGGTGGTCGTCGCGGTGCCCGAGGGTGTCACGGTCCGCAAGGTGGACCTGGCCATCGAGCTCCAGATCCTGGCCTTCTACGAGCAGCGGAAGGCCGCCCTGGCCGAGGTCGGCCGGCGGGGCCGGGCCGTGGCGGACCTGGCCAAGGTCTGAGCCTCACTTGGCGATGGCGATCCAGAGGGCGATGAACACCGCCACCAGCATCCCGACGAACAGGATGAACTGGACGCTTCCCTGCTCGAGGAGTGGCGGCTGCAGCTGGGCCAGCATGCTTCCCTCCTACGCGGGGCCGTACCAGGGCGGCGCCGTGCCGCCCGTCAGGATCTCCTTGCGCTTGCGCTCGGCCCGGTCGAGCAGCGGCAGGTGGGCCGCGAACAGCAGGACCGAGCCGGCCAGGGACATCCACGAGTAGCGCGGCACGCTGCCGCTGTCGTGGCGCAGGAACACGGTCACGAGGGGACCGCCGCGCACGTAGTAGGCCTCGGCCGCGGCCAGGGACGTCTTGCCGTCCTCGGCGGTGGCGAACCGGACGGTGGGCACGGCGAAGTCGGTGGTCTTGACCGCCCCCGGCTCGCCTTCCGCCAGGCCCAGCGTGCGGTTGGCCTCCTCGGCCAGGAAGCCCTGGACCGCGCTGGTGACCGACTGGACGGAGGCGGCCAGGCCGGGGCTCGCCTCCCGCCACGGCCCACCCGGGTACTCCCGGATGACCTCGAAGCCGAGGTCCCCGGGGGCCTCCAGGGCGGCCGCCAGGGGGACCCAGGCCGGCTCGGCGCCCCGGGGGCCCAGGTTCGTCGGCGTGTCGGTGCCCTGGGACCAGAAGCCGAAGAGCCACAGGGCCGAGAGCAGGATCATCCATCCGGAGAAGGAGACGGCCAGCACCAGGTAGCCCATCCACCGCCCCATGACCGCGGCCAGCAGCAGGTAGACGCTGCCGACGAAGAGGACGAAGGCGGCCACCGTGACGAGGGAGCCCTTGACGAGGGTCTCGCAGGGGATGTGGAACCCGAGGCAGGTGGCTTCGGTCATGGCGAGGGCGAGGCGGCGGGCGTGGGGGACGGCGTGGCCGCCGCCGGGTTCAGGCACTTGTTCTCGGCGTAGGGGACCGTCTTCTCGTTGATGGAGACGAGGTAGAGGACCAGGTCCTCGATCTGCTGGTCGTGGAGGGCTCCCGCGTAGCGGACGCTCCACGAGGGCATGGCGCCCCGGCCCCGCATGATGGTGTCGCGGATCTGGTCCACGGTGAGCCGGGCGCAGACCGTGGTGAGGTCCGGCGGGTAGGCGTACAGGGGGTTGCCCTGGGGGTCGAAGCCGGCCTGGATGACGCCGCCCCGCAGCTCGGGCCCGTGGCACCGGACGCAGCCGACGCCCAGCTGGTTCTCCTCGGAGAACTCGCGGACCGCCATCTGCCCGCGTGCGATCGCGAGGTCGCGGAGCTCGCGCTCCTGGTTCAGGTTGACCGAAGGCTCCTGGAGCCAGACCAGGGGGACCCAGACGACGAAGAAGGCCACGAGGAGCACCCCCCAGCCCTGCAGCTTGTGGAGGAGGGGCGTCTCGAGGTCGGCGTCGGAGGGGCCCGGCCGCATGGCCCGGGGGATGTCGGGCCTCGGCTCCGGCCGCTCCCGCAGCCACAGCCAGCCCGCGGCGGCCAGCAGCAGGATGAGCCCCGCCGCGGCGAGGACGACCCCCTGGACCTGGCTGAGGGCCACCGCCGGCGTCATCCCACCGCCACGCAGAAGGGCCCGGCCTGGGGCCGGCCCGTGGTGTCCACGCCCCGGGGGGGCCCGAGGACGATCTCGGAGGTGTCCACCATGAGCTGGTCCTCCTCGACCCGGACCCGGAAGCGGTCCAGGCCGCGGGGGGCGGGCCCGAGCTTGTACTCACCGGCGGTGTTGTACTTCGACCCGTGGCAGGGGCACTCGAACCACTGGGAGGACTCGCAGAAGGGGACCCGGCACCCCAGGTGGACGCAGCGCTGGTACAGGGCCATGAGGCCCTGGGCCACGAGGCCGTCCCGCTCGTAGTCCACCCCCTCCGTGGGCCTGCCGTCGTAGGCGACGATGTAGAACCGCCCCGCCCCCGAATAGAAGGGCTGCCGGGTGTCGGCGATCTGGGCCTTGATCTCGGCCACGCTGCCCGCCGGAATGACGGCCCCGAACCCACCCCGCAGCGGCGGCCACAGGAAGGCGATGCTGGCGGCCCCGAACTGGGCGCCGAAGACCGTGAGGGAGGCGAGCCAGGACCGTCGGAAGAAGTCCCGGCGGGAGATCGGCCTCGGCGCCCCCACCGCCCGCTCCGCCTCCCGGGCCGGGACGGGGACCGCCGCGCCCCCGGGGCCGGCAGCCGCCCGCCGCCCGCGACGGGCTCGCAGGAAGGAGAGCCCGAACAGCAGGGCGAACAGGTCCAGGACGACCACCACCACGACGGCCGCCAGGGTCCCCGAGGAGATGGCCAGGGCGCCGCTCACAGCTCGAAGAACACCCCCTGGGCCCACGGCCACACCCAGTTGAACCCGGTGCCGCGGAAGAAGGAGCCGATGATGGTGACGGTGGCCCCGAACATGAACAGGATCGTGAACAGCGTGATGGCGATCTTCCGGTCGCCCGGCTTCGTGCTCGGGTTGCGGTCCACGTAGGGGACGACGGCGAGGCCCAGCAGGATGAAGCTGGGGATCGTGATGCCCGCCACCATCGGGTGGAAGTACCGCAGCAGCTCCTGCAGGCCCAGGAAGTACCAGGGGGCCTTGGACGGGTTGGGCGTGAGGTTGGGGTTGGCCAGCTCCCGCAGGGGGGCGTTGACGAAGGTGGAGAAGATCGTGAGGCCGGCCAGGACGATGAGGAGGGCGATGAACTCCTCGATGAGCAGGTGGGGCCACACGTTCACCCGGTCCCCCTGCTCGCGCTCGACTCGCTGGATCC
>CAYVCH010000182.1:0-5216 GCA_964449755.1 uncultured Actinomycetes bacterium | reverse complement strand
CGTCCCCCACCCGGGTGACCAGGGTGGCGGCCACCCCCAGGGCGGCGGCCAGGCGGGCCACGTTGGCGGCGGAGCCGCCCGGGCCCCGGGGGCCGGCGCGGGCGGACAGGTCCTCCCCGGGGCCGGGGAGACGCTCGAGGAGCAGGGTCTCGTCCAGGACGAGGGCACCGACACACACGAGGGTCCCCGCCGGCGCCGCCATCAGGGCCGGCAGGACCTCGCCGGTCCGCTAGAACACGGTCCCCAGGACGAGGGCGAGGACCGCCGCCACCACCAGGGCCACGACGGGGCCGAGGGCCAGTCCAGCAGGCCGTACGAGGCCCTCCCGAGGGCCATGGTGGCCACCCGGCGGGGCCCGAACTCGAAGCCCATGGATCCCCCCTTCCGCCGCGCGCGGGCCTGGGGCGCTCCGCGTGGCCCTGCGGGTCCAGGGCCCGCGGGGTGGATCGTACGCCCCGAGGGACGCCGGCGGGCCCCGGGGCTCAGGCGCCGCCCGCGAGCCGCCGGATCACGGGGAGGGCGTCGTCGATGGCGATGGCGAAGCCGATGTTCTCGGCGGTGGCCGCCGAGGCCCCCGCGGTGTTGATCCCCACGAGGCGCCCGGCGGCGTCGATGAGGGGCCCGCCGGAGTTGCCGGGGTTGATGGCCGCGTCGGTCTGGAGGAGGCCCTCGAGGTGCTCGGCCCCCGCCAGCGGCGCCCGGGAGATGTCCAGGCTGCGGTTCAGGCCGGAGACGATCCCGGCCGTGGCCGTGGGGCCGAGGCCGAGGGGGTAGCCGAGGGCCACGACGGGCTCGCCCAGGGCGAGGCCGCCGGAGGACCCGAGGGGCATGGCGGGACGGCCGGCGGTGTCCGCCGACAGGACCGCCAGGTCGTGGGCGGGGTCGGTGCCGAGGACCGTGGCGGGCACCTCCCCGCCGTCGTCGGCGAAGGAGACGGCCACCGCCGTGGCCCCCTCCACCACGTGGGCGTTGGTGACGACCAGGTCCCGCCCGACGATCACCCCGGAGCCCTGGGAGGTCACCCGCTCGGTGCCGCCGAAGAAGGTGGGGAGGTCTCGCTCGCTGCGGACCGCCACGACGGAGCGCATGGCCCGGGCGACGACCGCGGGGAGGTCGCCCGCCCCGGCGGCGGGCGCCGCCGGGGGGGTCGCCGACGGCTCCGGGGGGGCGACCTCCGGGGCCCGCGGCCCGCGGGCGAGCAGGAGCCCGCCCTCGGCCAGGGAGACCGCCAGGAGCAGGCTCACGAGGACCACGGGGACCGGCCGGGTCGGCGGCCCCGACGGAGGGGGGGCGGGCGCCACGCTCATCCGCCGGGCGGGACCTCGCCCCCCAGGTCCCGGGAGAGCTGGAGGAAGGTGTCCCGGTCGATCTCCCCCCGGGCGTAGCGGAGCCTCGCCTGCTCCAGGGCCGCGTCCCGGGCCGGGGGGGCCGGCGGCGCCGGGGCCGGTCGGCCGGCGGCCCGGACCACGAGCCACACGGCGAGGGCGACGAGGCCGGCCACCACGAGGAGGGGAAGGAGCCAGCCCAGGAAGCCCCACCAGGGCCGGTCCACGAAGACCCAGGGCCGGTCGTCGAACCAGCGGCCGGCGTGCAGCAGCAGCTCCATCCCGAATCACCTCCCGGGCCGTCTCGGGGCGGCCCGTCTCCTCAGTCAACCGGGTCCGGCTGGGAGGGAGCTGGGAGGGAGGCGGGAGCCGCCTTGGAGGTCTTGGCGCCCGGCAGGGGGAGCCGGACCTCGAAGACGGCGCCGCCGGGTCGGGGCCGGTAGGCCGCGGACCCGGCATGGGCCCGGGCCACGGCCTCCACGATGGACAGGCCCAGGCCCGCCCCTCCGTGGTCGCGGGACCGGGAGGCCTCCACCCGGTAGAAGCGCTCGAAGATCCGCCCCGCGTGCTCGGGAGGGACGCCGGGGCCCTCGTCGGCCACCTCCAGCAGGGCCACGCCGCCCTCGGCCCGGACGCGGACGTGCACCGGGGTGCCCGCCGGGGTGTGCTGCCGGGCGTTGGCCAGGAGGTTGTCCACGACCTGTCGCAGGCGCCGGGGGTCGCCCTCGACCACCACGGGGCCGCGCGCGTCCAGGTCGAGCGGCCGGGCCGGGTCGGTCGCCCGGGCCGCCTCCACGGCGGCCTCGGCCAGCTCGGCCAGGTCCACGGGCTCCCGCTCCAGGGGGAGGCCCTGGTCGAGCCGGGCCAGGAGCGCGAGCTCGTCCACCAGCTCGCCCATGCGCGCCCCCTCCTCCTCGATCCGGCGCATCACCCGGGCCAGGTCCTCGGGGCGGTCGGCCGCCCCCCGGCGGAACAGCTCGCTGTAGCCGCGGATGGACGTGAGGGGGGTGCGCAGCTCGTGGGAGGCGTCGGCCACGAAGCGACGGAGGCGCTCCTCGGAGGCCCGCCGCTCGGCGAAGGCCCCCTCGATGCGGGCCAGCATGGCGTTGAGGGCGAGGCCCAGGCGGCCCACCTCGGTGCGGGGCTCCGCCGGCTCCACCCGGCGGGAGAGGTCGCCGGCGGCGATGGCCCCCGCCGTCTCGGCCATCCGCTCCAGGGGCTGGAAGCCGAGGCGCACGATCCACCAGGCCAGGCCGCCGAGGCCGGCGAGGACGGCCGCCGTCACGGCGGCCTCGATGCCGAGGAGGCGGGCCAGGGTGGCGTCCACCTCGTCCAGGGGGACGGCCACCACGAAGGTCCCGCCGCCGAGGAGGGCCGCGGCCAGCACCCGGTAGCGGGCATGTCCATCCCGGGCGGGGGTGCTGAACCGGGCCGGCTCGTCGCTCGTGGCTCCCGAGGACCCCGGGAGGCCCGGGGGCAGGGCCGGGGGCGGCGGGGGCTCCTGCTGGAAGGCGAAGACGTGGTCCCGGAGCACCCGGCCCCCGTGGTCGAGGACGGCGGCGTAGGTGCCGGCCGGGAACAGGGCCCGGGCGCCGTCGTCGGCGAACCGGCCCCCGGGGAAGGCGTCGGCCAGGGCGAGGGCCCGGATGGCCGGGAGGGCGGCGGCCTCGAGCTGCCGGTCCACCCGGCGCAACAGGAACGCCGAGAGGAACCGGTAGGTGGCGACGTCGGTGACGAGGAGACCGGCCGCGACCAGCAGGAGGGTGGCGGCGAGGAGGCGGGACCGCAGGGACACCCCTCACCCCCGGGGGAGCCGCAGGGTGTACCCGACCCCGCGCACGGTGTGGATGAGCTTCGGCTCCTTGAAGTCGACCTTCCGGCGCAGGTAGCTGATGTAGGTCTCGACGATGCCGGCGTCGCCCCCGAAGTCGTAGCGCCAGACGTGGTCGAGGATCTGGTGCTTCGAGACCACCCGGCGGGCGTTCAGCATGAGGTAGCGCAGGAGGCTGAACTCGGTGGGGGTGAGGTCGACGGGCCGGTCCCCCCGCCAGACCTCCCGGCTGTCCTCGTCCAGCTCCAGGTCTGCGAAGACCAGGCGCCCCGAGGGGGCCTCCCCGCCGGCCCGCCGCAGGATGGCCCGGACCCGGGCCACCAGCTCCTCCAGGCTGAAGGGCTTCGTCACGTAGTCGTCGGCCCCCAGGGTGAGCCCCCGGACCTTGTCCTCGGTGGCGTCGCGGGCGGTGAGGAACAGGACCGGCACGCGAAGCCCCTCCGCGGCCAGGCGGCGCTGGACCTCGAAGCCGTCGAGGTCGGGGAGGAGGACGTCCAGGACGACGAGGTGCGGGCGGAAGTCGGTCACGGCCCGGAGGGCCTCCCGCCCGGTGGCCGCCGTGGCGACGCGGAACCCCTCGTAGCGCAGGACCGTGCCCACCAGGTCGGTGATGCCGGGCTCGTCGTCGACCACGAGGATCCGGGGGCCCGGGGACGCCGGGCTCCCGCCGGGACCACCCGGGCCCGTTCCCCGCTCGTCTCGTCCCTCGCCCATCCGCGTCGGCCCCTTCGCCGACCACCCTACCGCGGCCGGCGGTCCACCCGCCCGGCCACAGGCAGGGGACCACCGCCGGGTGAGGGCAGGCTCAAGGGGAGCTGGGAGCGGGCTGGGAGCGGGGTGGGCCGATGCGGGGGGAGGGCCGCGAGGGCCGGCGGGAACCGGTCCCTATAATCGCCCCGTCGTGGGCGCCACCGAGTCCCTGCCGGTCACCGTCGACCGGAGCCACCTCATCGTCATCGGCGAGAAGCTCTACGCCCGCTCGCTGGAGCTGGTCCGGGAGCTCGTGAACAACGCCTACGACGCCGACGCCACCGAGGTCCACGTCCTGGTCGGCCGGGACGAGATCCGGGTCGAGGACGACGGCAGCGGCATGGACCGGGCGGGGCTCGTCGGGTACTTCCAGGTCGGGGTGCCGGACAAGCGGGAGCACCCCGTGTCCCCGGTGTTCCACCGGGACCGCATCGGCCAGTTCGGCATCGGGAAGTTCGCCACCCTCGCCGCCTGTGAGCGCTTCGAGGTCACCACCCGGAGGGGGGAGTTCTCCGCCCGCGTCACCTTCGACCGCGACGAGTGGGAGCGGGGAGCCGGCGAGTGGCGCCTGCCCCTCGAGCTGGACCCCCCCGACGGGCGGCGCCGGGACGGCACGACCGTGCGCCTCACCCGCCTCACGAAGCGCTTCGACCCCGCCGAGGTCCGGGAGTTCCTCGTCGAGAGCGTGCCCCTCAAGGCCCCCGACTTCGCCGTCTACGTGAACGGGCTGAAGCTCCTGCCCCGGAGCCTGGCCGGCCGCCGCCTGCCCTTCCTGGAGCCCACGCCCCACGGGGTCGTCCACGGGGAGGTGGTGGTCCTGCCCGCCTCCCGGGCCTCCGCCGAGAACCTCGGGCTGGAGGTGAAGGTGAAGGGGGTCACCGTCCGGCGGGAGCTGTTCGGCATGCAGGCCTGGGGCAAGCTCGTGACCCGGGTCCGGGGCGAGGTCCACGCGGACTTCCTGCCCCTCACCGCCGACCGGAGCAACTTCGTCGTGGACACCCCCGAGTACGCCGCCTTCACCGAGGCCATGGGGCGGGTGGTGGCCGAGGTGGAGGGGGCCCTGAAGGCCCTCGCCCTGCGCCGGGAGAACCGGGTGGCGAGGAAGGCCGTGGCCGAGGCCCTCTCCCGCATCGAGCGGGCCCTCCGGCGCCACCCCGAGCTGTCCCCCTTCGGGGCCGTGCCCGTGGGCGAGGAGGCGGAGGGCGCGGGGGAGGCGGCCCTCGTGCCGGAGGCGCCCTCCCGGGAGCCCACCGAGGCCGCGGTGGAGGAGGTCGGCGGGGAGCCGGGTCCTGGGGAGGAGGGGCCGGCCG
>CAYVCH010000181.1:0-5239 GCA_964449755.1 uncultured Actinomycetes bacterium | reverse complement strand
GCGTGACCGCGGATCGCACGACCGTGCTGTGAAACCGCTCCGGCTCCGGCGGCGCCCGCGGCCCCGGCTCCGCGGGAGCGCCACGAGGTCCCCCTGGATCAGGAGACCTTCGACCGGGTCCTGGGCGAGCTGCTGGAGAAGGGGACGGACCGCCGGGTGGCCGAGGGACAGGCGCGCCGGGCCGCCATGCTCGCCGCCCGCAAGAAGGCCGGGGTGTGACCCCGCCAGCACCATGGCGGCGGCCGTGGACTGGAGCATGGGATCCCGGGCCGCCCTCCTCGCCGACTGGGGCACCGCGGGCGAGGTGGGGCGGTGGGTGGCGGGACCAGGGCTGCGCCTGGCGGCCGTGGAGCGGGCGCGCCTGCGGGAGGACTTCGCCGAGCTGGTCCCCTACGGCGAGTCGCTGATCGTCGAGTTCACTGGCATGGCCTCCGACGGGCTGCGCTCCCGCCCCTGGGTGATGAGCCGGGGGGAGTGGCTCGACCAGAACCTGCAGGGCCTCCAGCGGCTGATGGAGCCCCTGGCCGCCCGCATCCTGGGGGAGCGGCCCTCCCGGTCGGAGCTGCGCCGGAAGGCCCTGGGGGCCCAGGTGGGGGCCCTCCTCGGCTACATCTCCCGGAAGGTCCTCGGCCAGTACGACGTGTTCCTGCCCCCCGACGACGAGGGCCTCCTCTACTTCGTGGGGTCCAACGTCGTCGAGGTGGAGCGCCGCTTCCACCTCCCCTCCCGCGACTTTCGGCTCTGGATCTCCCTGCACGAGGTGGCCCACCGGGTGCAGTTCGGCGCCGCCCCCTGGCTCCGGGGCTACCTCTCCTCCCTGGTGGACGCCTACCTGAAGACCGTGCAGGTGGACGCCCGGGAGCTGCTGCGACAGCTCCGGCGGGCCGCCGAGGAGGTCCGGGCCGGGGGCGAGTGGCGGGGCGTCGGGGTGCTGTTCCTGCTCATGACCCCCGAGCAGCGTGACCTCTTCGGGCGGATGCAGGCTGTGATGTCCGTGCTGGAAGGGCACGCGAGCTTCGTCATGAACGCCGTGGGCGCCGGCCGGGTCCGCGACCTGCCGCGGATGCGGCGGGCCCTCAGAGCTCGTCGCCGGGCCACCGGGATCGAGCGGAGCTTCCAGCGGGCCATCGGGTTCGAGTCCAAGGTCCGCCAGTACGACGTGGGCGAGCGCTTCGTCCGCCTGGTGGTGGACCGGACCGGCATGCGCGGCCTGAACCGCGTGTGGCAGGGGGCCGCGAACCTGCCCACCCTGGCCGAGGTATCCAGCCCCGAGGACTGGGTGGCCCGGGTCGCGGGAGCCTGATGCCCGGGCCCCCCGCCGTCGCCCGCGTCCTGGAGCGGGTCACGGCGACGGCCCGGGCCCACGAGATGTTCCTGCCCGGGGAGACCGTGGTGGTGGCGGTGTCCGGCGGGCCCGACTCCATGTGCCTGCTCCACGCCCTGGTGCGGCTCCGCCGGCTCTTCGGCATCGACCTGGCCGTGTTCCACTTCGACCACCGGCTGCGCCCGGACTCCGGGGCCGACGCCGCCTACGTGCGGCGGGCCGCCGGCGCCCTGGGGCTCCCGTTCCACCTCTCCCGGGCGGAGACCCGCCCCTCCCGCGGCGAGTCGGTGGAGGACTGGGCCCGGCGGGCCCGCCTGGGTGCCCTGGCCCTGGCCATGCGGGAGGCGGGCGCCTCCCGGGCCGCCCTCGGCCACACCCGGGACGACCAGGCCGAGTCGGTGCTCCTCGCCCTGGTCCGGGGCGGGGGCCTGGATGCCGTGGCGGGCATCCGCCCGGTCCACGGGCCCCACGTCCGGCCCCTCCTGGAGACCTCCCGGGCCGAGGTGGAGGCCTTCGTGCGGGCCCTCCGCCTCCGCCCCCGGCGGGACCCCACCAACCGGGACCCCAGGATCCTCCGCAACGCCATCCGGCTGAAGGCGTTGCCCGCCCTGGAGCGGGCGACGGGGAGGGACGTCAGGCCCGCCCTGGCCCGATCGGCGGCCCTCCTCCGGGTCGACGCCGACGAGCTGGAGCGGCAGGCCGCCGGTGCCCTGGCCGACCTGCTCGAGGAGGAGGCCGACGGCCTGGCCCTGCCCGGCCCCGGGCTCCAGACCCTCCCCAAGGCCATCGCGTCCCGGGTGGCCCGGGCCGCCCTCTACCGCCTCGGGGTGGTGCCGACCCTGGAAGACGTGGAGGCGGTCCTCGACCTCGCCGCGGGACGGCCGGGGCGGCGCCGGGACCTGACGGCGGGTTTGAAAGCCGCCAGGGAGCGGGAGTATGTTCGCCTCTCTCGTCCGTCCCTCGAAGGCGGGCGAGGGGGCTTTCGGGCCGAGCCGTAGGAGGCAGCCCCCGGTCCGGGGGAAGGAGGATCCTGGCATGGACGGTGGGGCGACCGTCACCGGCCCGCGGCAGCGGTGGGGACCGGTCCCCAGACCTAGACTGGCGGCACCCGTGGGCGACTTCGAGAGCGACATCGAGCGGGTCCTCATCACCGGCGAGGAGATCCGCGAGGCCGTCCGGCGGCTGGGCGAGGAGATCAGCCGGGACTACGAGGGCCGGGACCTGCTCCTGGTTGGGGTGCTGAAGGGCGCCTTCGTGCTGATGGCGGACCTGTCCCGGGAGATCCGGCTCCCCGTCCGGTTCGACTTCATGGCGGTCTCCTCCTACGGGGCCGCCACCCAGACCTCGGGCGTGGTCCGGATCCTGAAGGACCTGGACCACGACATCGAGGCGTGCCACGTGCTCCTGGTCGAGGACATCGTGGACTCCGGCCTCACCCTGAACTACCTCCTGAAGAACCTCCGCAGCCGCCGCCCGGCGAGCCTGGAGGTCTGCGCGCTCCTGGTGAAGGAGGGCATCCAGCGGGTGCCCCTGGACATCCGCTACATCGGCTTCACCATCCCGCCGGAGTTCGTCGTCGGGTACGGGCTGGACTACGGCGAGCGGTTCCGCAACCTCCCCTACATCGCGACGTTGCGGCCCGAGGCCTACGCCTAGGGGCCACCGGGAACCACGGCGTGGGCCGGGGTCGTCCAAGGAACGTGACGTCGTGGCCCGCGGCCGTCCTCGTCGCCGCCCTCCTCGCGGCCTGCGCCCGGGGGGCCCCCGCGGGCGAACGACCGGAGTCAGGCGTTCGGGGCGTCGTCCTCATGGGTCCCACCTGTCCGGTGATCCGGGAGGGGAGCCCGTGCCCCGACCGACCCTTCGTGGGCCGGGTGCTGGCCGTGGGCGAGGGCCTCCGGGTGGAGGCGGAGACCGACGGGGAGGGGCGGTTCGCCATGGCCCTGCCGCCTGGGACCTACGTCGTCTCGGCGCTGGTGGAGGACGGGGGGCCGCCGACCCCCATCCCCCAGTCCGTGCAGGTCCGGCCGGACCGTTACACCGAGGTCGTCCTGGAGGTGGACACGGGGATCCGGTAGGCCTCGCCCTCCGCCGCGCCGGGTCGGGCCTCCGGGGCGGCCGTGTCGCCGGCCTGTGCTAGCATCGGCCTAGGGTTCGGAGCCTGGCCGGTGCTCCGGGCCTGTGGCGCCTCCGGCGTCCGGAGCGCGGAAAGGAGCATCCGACGGCCCCTCCCGAGAACCCCCTCCGACGGGCGGCCCGCACGCCCACCGTGGTGCTGCTGGCCGGCCTGGGGGTCGTGCTCCTGGCCCTGTCCTTTCTCGGCCGCGGTGAGGCCCGGGATCGCCTGACCCTGTCGGAGTTCGAGCGCGCCATCGAGGCCGGGTCGGTGCGGAGCGCCGAGTTCCGGGAGGGGGACCAGGTGGTGGCCGGCCAGCTCGCCGACGGCACGCGGTACGAGGCGGCCTACCCCTCGGAGTACCAGGACGACCTCACGCAGCGGCTCCAGGAGGCGGGCGTGGAGGTCTCCGCGGACCCGCAGCGGGGCTCGGCGGTGGTGGCCACCCTCATCCAGGTCGTCCTGCCGGTCGTCCTCATCGCCGCGGTGCTGATCTGGGTGATGAACCGCTCCCAGGGAGCGGGCGGCCGGGTCATGTCCTTCGGGAAGGCCCGGGCCAAGGTCGTCACGAAGGACCAGCCGAAGACCACCTTCGCCGACGTGGCCGGCGTCGACGAGGCCGTCGAGGAGCTGCAGGAGGTGAAGGAGTACCTGCAGAACCCCGCCAAGTTCCAGGCCATGGGGGCCAAGATCCCCAAGGGCGTGCTCCTCTACGGCCCCCCCGGCACCGGCAAGACCCTCCTGGCCCGGGCCGTGGCCGGCGAGGCCGGGGTGCCGTTCTTCTCCATCTCGGGCTCGGACTTCGTGGAGATGTTCGTGGGGGTGGGGGCCGCCCGGGTCCGCGACCTGTTCGAGCAGGCCAAGCAGAACGCCCCGGCCATCGTGTTCATCGACGAGATCGACGCCGTCGGCCGCCACCGGGGGGCGGGACTGGGCGGCGGTCACGACGAGCGGGAGCAGACCCTGAACCAGCTCCTGGTGGAGATGGACGGCTTCGACCAGCGTATGGCGGTGATCCTCATGGCCGCCACCAACCGGCCCGATATCCTGGACCCCGCCCTCCTCCGCCCCGGCCGCTTCGACCGCCACGTCGTGATCGACCGGCCCGACCTGGAGGGCCGCAGGGGGATCCTGCGGGTCCACGCGCGGGGAAAGCCTCTGGCCGCGGACGTGGACCTCGACGTCATCGCCCGGCGGACCCCGGGGTTCACCGGGGCCGACCTGGCCAACGTCGTGAACGAGGCGGCCCTCCTCGCGGCCCGCCGCAGCAGGCAGGCCATCACCATGGCCGAGGTGGAGGAGGCCATCGACCGGGTGATGGCGGGGCCGGAGCGCCGGACCCGGGTCATGAGCGAGCGGGAGAAGCGGGTCATCGCCTACCACGAGGGCGGCCACGCCCTCGTGGCCCACGTCCTGCCCAACACCGACGAGGTGCACAAGATCTCGGTGATCCCCCGGGGCCGGGCCCTCGGCTACACCCTCACGCTGCCCACGGAGGACCGCTTCCTGATGACCCGCGAGGAGCTCACCGACGAGCTGGCCATGCTGCTCGGCGGCCGGGTGGCGGAGGAGCTGGTGGTGGGCGACATCACGACGGGCGCCCAGAACGACCTGGAGCGGGCCACGAAGATCGCCCGGCAGATGGTCACCGAGTACGGGATGTCCGACACCCTGGGCCCCCTCACTTTGGGGCAGAAGCAGGGCGAGGTGTTCCTGGGGCGGGACTTCGCCTCCCACCCCGACTACTCCGACCGGGTGGCCTTCGAGATCGACAGCGAGATCCGCCGGCTCATCGACGA
>CAYVCH010000180.1:0-5313 GCA_964449755.1 uncultured Actinomycetes bacterium | reverse complement strand
TCGAGGACTTCATGGACAACCAGGTGAAGTTCTACTCCTCGGGGATGCTGGTGCGGCTGGGGTTCGCCGTGGCGGTGCACGTGGACCCCGCCATCCTCCTCATCGACGAGGTCCTGGCCGTGGGCGACGAGGCCTTCCAGGCCCGCTGCCTCGACCGGCTCCGGCGCTTCCAGCGGGAGGGCCGGACGATGGTGTTCGTGACCCACGCCCTGGACATGGTGAAGCAGGTCTGCGACCGGGCGGTGATGCTCGACCACGGCCGGATCCACGCGCAGGGGGCCCCCGGGGAGGTCGTCCGGGAGATGCGCTACGTGCTCCTCCGGCACGACCCGGCCTTCAGCCCGGAGGAGGGCACGCGGGAGGCGGAGATCGCGTCGGTGGAGCTGGTCCGCGAGGACGGCTCCACCGACCGGCCGGTGGCGGTGGGGGAGCCCCTCACGGTCCAGGTGGACGTGCGGGCGGGCGAGCCCGTGCCCGACCTGGACGTGTGGTTCGCCGTCCACGACTGGGCCAACCGCACCGTCTGCGAGGGGTCCACGTCCAGGGAGGGGCTGGCCCTGGGAACCTTCGAGGGGAAGCGGAGGGTGCGGCTGACCCTCCGCGCGGTCCCCTTTCCTCCCGGCAAGTACTGGGTCACCGTCGGCCTGTCCTCGCCGGCCACGGGCCGCCGGTACCACGTCCAGGTGCAGCGCTACTGGTTCGAGGTCCGCCAGGAGGGGCCGCGGGAGCGCGTGGAGGTCCCCCTCCGGGTGGAGGTGGAGGACCTGTGACGGGCCCCGCCCGGCCCACCGCGCCCCCCGCCGTCGACGGGAAAGGAAACCCGCCCATGCTCATCGCCCTGATCCTCGGCTCCGTGGTCCTGGCCGCCTTCGCCCAGCTCACCCTGAAGCACGGGATGGAGCTGGTCCGGGACCGGACGGGGGTGTTCCGCCTGTCGGCCGAGTCCCTGCGGTCGGTGGCCACCAACCCCTTCGTGTGGGGGGGCCTGCTGCTCTTCGGGGTCTCCGCCGTGATCTGGCTGGCCGTGCTGTCCCGGGCGTCCCTGTCCTTCGCCTACCCCTTCGCCGCCGTGACCTACGTGCTGATCCTCCTGTTCGACCGGTTCATCCTGGCCCAGCGGGTCCCGCCCGTGCGGTGGCTGGGGGTGGCCTTCATCGCCGTCGGCATCGCCCTCGTCGCCCAGACGCCGCACCGATAGATGGCCGAGCGCGCCGACCTGGCGGTGGTGATCGTCAACTACAACGCGGGGGACTACCTCCGCCGGTGCCTGGACTCGGTCGAGCGGGGGGCCGGGGGGGCGGCCGTGGAGGTGGTGGTCGTCGACAACGCCTCGGCCGACGGCAGCGCCGGGGCGGCACGGGGACGGCCCGGCGTCCGGCTCATCGAGAACCCGAACAACCGCGGCCTGTCGGCCGGCTGGAACCAGGGCATCCGGGCCACCACCGCCCCCTTCGTGCTGCTGTTGAACCCCGACGCCGAGATCGCCGCCGGCGACCTGTCCCGCCTGGTGAAGGTGGCGGAGGCGCACCCCAGGGCCGGGGTCGTGGGGCCCCTCGTGCGCAACCCCGACGGCACGGTCTACGAGTCCGGGCGCCGGTTCCCGAGCGTGCCACTGGCCGCCGCCCACGCCTTCCTGGGGCTCGTCTGGCCGGGGAACCCCTTCTCCCGCGCCTACAAGCTGGGCCGCTGGGACCGGTCCACCGAGCGGGAGGTGGACTGGGTGTCGGGAGCCTGCTGGCTGCTCCGGCGGGCGGCCCTGGACCAGGTGGGGTTGCTGGACGAGGGCTTCTTCCTGTACGGCGAGGAGCTGGACCTCTGCACGAGGATGCGCGCGGCGGGCTGGTCGGTCCTGTTCACGCCGGAGGTGGAGGTCGTCCACGAGGGCGGGGTGTCGACGGGCCGTTCCCGGCGCCGGCACCTCCAGCACTCGGCCAGCATCTACCGCTACTTCGCCAAGCACCGGGCGAGGGGCTGGAGGCGGGCGCTGCTGCCCCTGGCCTGGCTCTCCCTCCGGGTCCGGGCCGAGCTGGCGGCCCTGAGGGACCGGGGCGCGGCGGCGCGACCCCCGGCCGGGAGGGGCGGGGACCGCCCGTGAAGGCGGTGGTGCTCGTCGGCGGCGAGGGGACCCGACTGCGACCCCTCACCGAGACCATTCCCAAGCCGCTGCTCCCCCTGGTGGACCGACCCTTCCTGGACCACGTCCTGGACCGGCTGACCCGCCATGGGGTCCACGAGGTCGTGCTCTCCTCCTCCTACCTGGAGGAGACCTTCCGCGACTTCATCCGGCGGCGTCACGGCGATCCCCGGGTCGCCTGGATCACCGAGGAGGTGCCCCTGGGCACGGCGGGGGCCGTCGTGAACGCCCTGGACCTGGTGGAGGACGGGCCCTTCCTGGTCCTGAACGGCGACATCCTCACCGACCTGGACCTCTCTGCCCTCGTGGCCTTCCACCGCGAGCGGCGGGCCCAGGCCACCATCGCCCTGGTCCGGGTGCGGGACGCCCGGCCCTACGGCCTCGTGGGCACCGACGGCCGGGGTCGGGTCCTGGAGTTCCGGGAGAAGCCCTCCGAGCCCGTCTCCGGCCTGGTCAACGCGGGGACCTACGTGCTCGAGCCGGAGGCCTTGGCGGGCTGGCCCCGGGGGGAGGCGGTCTCCATCGAACGCCAGGTCTTCCCCGCCCTCATCGAGGCCGGGCGTCCCGTCTTCGGCTTTCCCTCGGGGGAGGCCTACTGGCTGGACGTGGGCACTCCCGAGAGCTACCTCCGGGCCCACTTCGACCTGCTCGCCGGCAGGATGCGGCAGCTCTCCTACCCGGCCCCCTTCGTGGCCCCGGGGGCCCGGGTGGATCTCCGGGCCCACCTGGGGCGGTGGGTCGTGGTCGGAGCCGGAGCCGCCGTGGGGCCGGAGGCGGAGGTGGACGACTCCGTTGTCCACCCGGGGGCCGAGGTGGGGCCCGGGGCGCGGGTGTCGGGTTCCATCGTGGGGCCGCGGGCGGTGGTCGGGCCGGGAGCCACCCTGGTGGACAGCGTCCTGGCCGAGGGGGCCCGGGTGGTGGGGGGGGCGCGGGTCGGAGGGGCCCGCGTCCCGGCAGGCGCGGAGGCCGGGACGGCCTGAACCGACGCCCCCTTCGGACGATCGGGATCCGCCGGACGGGGGACTCAACGGACTCCCGCGGGCCGTCGATCTGCTAGGGTGCGGCACTCCACGGGAGGGCGCATGCGGCGAGGCATCGTGGCGGTCGTCCTGGCTGCCGCCGTGGCCGGGCCCCCGGTGGGCCCGGCGCGGGCGGCCGAGTCCTTCACCTTCTACGGGTCCGGCTTCGGCCACGGCCTCGGGCTGTCCCAGTGGGGCGCCTACGGCCTGGCCCTCCAGGGCTGGTCCCACGGGGAGATCCTGCGGCACTTCTACACGGGGACCAGGGTGGAGCCGGCGGAGGAGGCGCCGGCCCGGCTCCGGATCGGCCTCGTCCAGGGTCGGTCGAGGATCCGTCTGGAGGCCCGGGTGGGCGGCGTCGAGCTGCGGCTGGGCGGCCCCGGGGGGGAGCTGGTGGCCACGGTGCCGGCCGGCGAGACCTGGACGGTGCGGGAGCGCCAGGGGCGGTACCGCATCCTGGACGCCCAGGGCGCGCGGGTCGGTCCCCTGGTCGGCGGTACGGACACCCACCTGTTCGCGGTCTACGCGCCGTCGGGGGCGCGGGTACGGGTCCCCGAGGCGGGCCACACCTACGCCCGGGGGTGGATCGAGTTCAACATCTACGCCTGCGGCGGGACCGGCTGCCTCCTCCGGCTCGTCGCCGTGCTCACCCCCCAGGAGTACCTGTACGGGCTGGGCGAGGTGCCGAGCAGCTGGCCGGGGGCGGCCCTGCGGGCCCAGGCGGTGGCGGCGAGAAGCTACGCCTTCGCCAAGGCCCGGTCGGGCCAGAACCGGCCCGGCTGCAACTGCGCCCTGTACGCCAGCGCCCTGGACCAGGTGTACGTGGGGTACGACAAGGAGGCCGGGCCGGGCGGGGACCGCTGGGTGGCGGCGGTGGACGCCACCGACGGCGAGGTCGTGACCTACCAGGGCAGCGTGATCCAGGCCTTCTACTCGTCCTCCTCGGGGGGACACACGGAGAACAACGAGAACGTCTGGGGCGGCAGCCCCATCGCCTACCTCCGCGGCGTGTGCGACCCGGGCGACTACACGCCGGCCAACCCCAGCGCGGTCTGGAGCGTCACCATGTCGGCCCAGGAGGTGACCGACCGGCTCCGCCCGTACACCGGCGACATCGGAGAGGTCACGGGGTTCTCCGGGATCGTGCGGGGCGTCTCGGGCCGGATCGTCACCCTCACGGTGGAGGGCAGCGCGCGACCGGCCACGATCTCCGGCGGTGTCCTGCGGGCGGCCCTGGGCCTGCGCGACGACCGGGTGTGGATCAACGTGGACAAGAACGTGGTGGGGGAGATCCGCCGCGAGTACGACCGCCTGGGCTGCCGCCCCGGCCTGCCCCGCACCCCCCGGCGCGCGACCCCCGGAGGTACCTACCAGCACTTCGACCGGGGCGCCATCTACCGGAACGAGGCCCGGGCCCGCACGATCTGGCTTCGGGGCCCCCTCTACGCCAAGTACGTGGCCGTGGGGGACGCCCGCGGGGTCCTGGGCCTGCCCCGGGCGGGGGTGCGCCCCATCACCGGCGTGGAGGGGTGCGGGGGCAACCGCTGTCGGAGGGCCGTGTTCGAGGGCGGCCGGATCTACTTCCGGCGGGACCTGGGCGCCCACGCCCTCTACGGTCCCGTCCTCCAGTACTACCTCGACCAGGGGGGCGCCCGGGGCCGCCTGGGGTTCCCCACCACCGACGTGGAGGTGCGGGCCGACGGGTCCACCAGGGCGAGCTTCGAGAACGGGACCGTGACCTGTTCCCCCGGGGGCCGTTGCCGGGAGGCCTGAGGGCCCGGCGAGGGCCTCACGCGACGCCCGGCTCGGGGGCCTCGCCCCCGCCCCGGAAGGCCCTGATGAACCCCCGGGCCACGGTCTCCGCCTGATCCGGCGTGATCGTCGCCGGGCACTCCCACAGCCGGTTCCACGCGGCCAGCGCGAGGGCCGTGCCTTCCTCCAGGTTCGGGTGGGGGGCGAGGAGGACCTTCGCCTCGTTGCCGGCCAGCCGCCCCAGGCGGTCGACGACCGGCTGGGGGAGTGCCCCCTCGCCCTCCGCCCGGTAGTACAGGATGACGTAGCCGTGCTCCAGGTTGTGCACGGCCCGGGTCTCGGGGACGGGGGTCGGGTAGACCCGCGGGGTCGGGGGCAGCGGGGAGGGGTCGTGGGGGCCGCTCGTGG
>CAYVCH010000179.1:0-5346 GCA_964449755.1 uncultured Actinomycetes bacterium | reverse complement strand
ATGGCCGTCCCGCCCCGCCCCGGCGGGTAGCTGGCCGCGGCCGGGGGCCGCCCCTCACGCGGCCGCCGCCGGGTCGGCCACCACCACCACCCGCTCCGCCCGCACCCGCGCCGCCGGCAGGTCGGCGGCCCCGGCGAGGAGGCCGGCCAGGGCCCCCCGCTTGGCGCTCCCCGCCACCAGGAACAGGGCGACCCGCGCCGCCGAGAGCACCGGGAGCGTGAGGGTCATCCGCAGGTGATCCGGCCCGCGCACCAGCACGACCCACCGGTCGCTCACCTCGAGGGCGGGGTCGCCGGGGAAGAGCGACGCCGTGTGGCCCTCCTCCCCCAGCCCCAGCAGCACCAGGTCGAACCGGGGCGGCCCCGGCCCGAACACGGAGGCCAGCTCCCGCTCGTAGGCTTCGGGGTCGCAGCCCACCATGGGGTGGACCCGCGCCCCCACCCGGTCCAGCAGGGCCTCCCGGGCCATGCGGTAGTTGGAGGCCGGGTGGTCGGGCGGCACGCACCGCTCGTCGCCGAAGAACACCTCCACCTCCCCCCAGGGGTAGGGCAGGAGGGCCAACCGCTCGTAGAGGGCTCGGGGTGTCCGCCCCCCGGCCAGGGCCACGGTCCTGGGGGCGACCTCCAGGAAGATCCGAGCCGCCGCGCCGGGCGGGTCGGCGTCGACGAGGAGCTGCGGTGCCCCCATCACCCGCCGGGGCCGGCCAGCGCTCCCAGGGCTGCCCGGAGCGCCTCGTAGCGGCGTCCCCCCAGCCGGCGGCGGGCCCGCCCCTCCACGTGGGCCAGGGCCCGCCGTACCTCGGCCGCCGCCTTCCTCCCCCTGGCGGTGAGCCGGATCACCTTGGCCCGGCCGTCGGTGGGGTCGGGCACCCGTCGGAGGTACCCGCGGGCCTCCAGGTCGTCCACGGTCAGCATCATCGCCTGCTTCGTCGTGTGCCCCCGTCGAGCCAGCTCGGTGAGGCGCGTCCCGGAGCGGCGGTCGATGTTGAGGAACACCGCCAGGTGACCGGCCCGCAGGTCCGGGTGGCCCCGCTCCGCCAGGGCGTCCTCCAGCGCACGGGCCAGGGCCCGGTGGACCTCCAAGAGCAGCCGGCACAGGTCGGTCCCGCCCATGCCCCCATCCTCGACGGGGCCGGGGGCCTCGTCAAGGAGCTTGACGATCGGCTGGCCCCCGGGCGGCGGTACCCTCGCCCCCATGGGCCTGGAGGTCCGACGGGTTCGTCGGGAGGAGTTCGAGGAGGCGGGGCGCGTGACGGCCCTGGCCTTCCGGGAGTTCGTGCGCCCCGGCGAGGAGCGCTGGGAACGGTACCTGGCGCGCCTGGCCGACGTGGCCGGGCGCGCCGGCCGCACCGAGGTCCTGGTGGCGGTGGCGGACGGGCGGATCGTGGGCTGCGTGACCCTGGAGCTCGAGGGTCGCACCGACGAGGACGACCCGCCCCTGGCCCCCGAAGAGGCCCACGTGCGGATGCTGGGCGTCCACCCGGGGACCCGCCGGCGGGGGGTGGCCCGGGCCCTCATGGCCGCCTGCGAGGCCCGGGCCCGGCTGGCGGGGAAGACGCTCCTGTCCCTCCACACCACCCGGCGGATGCGGGCCGCCCAGCACATGTACCGCTCCCTGGGCTTCGAACGCGGTCCCGACCGGGTCTTCCCCGACGGGTTCGTGTTGCTCTCCTTCTTCAAGCGCCTGGACCCGCGGGACCCCCCGTCCCCCGGGCGGGTCCCCTACCCCAGCCCCGCCGGGCCGCTCCCCGTGCGCACGACCTCGCCCGAGGCCAGCACCACACCGTCCTCGCACTCGGCCTCCACGAGGCCGCCCCGGAACTGCTGCTCGTAGAGGCGCGCATACAGGCCCCCCCGGGAGAGCAGCTCCTCGTGGGTGCCCCGCTCCACGATGCGTCCCCGGTCCAGGACGAAGATCACGTCGGCCGACAGGATCGTGGAGAGGCGGTGGGCGATGGCGATGGTGGTCCGCCCCCGCATGAGGGGCCGCAGGGCCTGCTGGACCAGGCGCTCCGAGGTGCTGTCCAGGCTGGACGTGGCCTCGTCCAGGATGAGGATCCGCGGGTCCTTCAGGATCACCCGGGCGATGGCGAGGCGCTGCTTCTCCCCGCCGGAGAGCTTGTAGCCGCGCTCCCCCACCACCGTGTCGTACCCGTCGGGTAGCTCCACGATGCGGTCGTGGATGAAGGCCGCCCGGGCCGCCGCCTCCAGCTCCTCGTCGGTGGCGTCGGGCTTGCCGTAGAGGAGGTTCCGCCGCACCGTCGTGTGGAACAGGTAGGTCTCCTGGGTCACCATGCCGATGACGTCCCCCAGGGACTCCAGGGCGATTCGCCGGACGTCGACGCCGTCGATCTCGACGGCGCCCCGCTGGACGTCGTAGAAGCGGGGGACCAGGTAGGTCATGGTGGTCTTGCCGGCGCCGCTCGGGCCCACCAGGGCGGCCAGCTGGCCGGGGAGGATCTCCAGGTCCACCCCCGCCAGGGTCCACTCCCGTCCCTGGCGGTCCGTGGCGCCGGCGTCGGGTGGCGAGACGGGAGCCTCCGGGCCGCCCCGCGGGCCCTCGTAGCGGAACCACACGTCGCGGAAGCGGACCTGACCCCGGACCCCGTCCCTGCCCAGGCGGACGGCGTCGGGGGCGTCCCGGATCTCGTGGGGCAGGTCCAGGTACTCGAAGATGCGGTCGAAGAGGGCGAGGGAGGACTGCACCTCCACGCTCACCTGCAGCATCTGCCCGATGGGGAAGAACAGGCGGCTCTGGAGCGTGGTGAAGGCCACGATGGTCCCGGCGGTCACCCCGAGGCCCCCGCCGCCCCCGATGACCCAGCCCGCCACCAGGTACACGAGGGCCGGTGCGACGGAGAAGAAGATCTGCACGACGGCGAAGAAGGACCGGCCGATCATCGTCTGGCGCACCTGGAGGCCGGTGAGGCGGCGGTTCTCGTCGCGGAAGCGGCCGATCTCGTGGCGCTGGCGGCCGAAGGCCTTCGACAGCAGGATCCCCGACACCGACAGGGTCTCCTCGGTGATGGCGGTGAGGTCGGCCAGGGTCCGTTGCGTGCTGGCTGCCACCTCCTGGCGGGCCCGACCCACCCGGTACGTGAGCCACAGGAACACGGGGAGCATGAACAGCGAGAGGAGGGTGAGCTGCCAGGACAGCAACACCATGGCGGCGAGGGTGCTCGCGATGACGACGGTGTTTGCGAGGATGCTCGAGGCCGTGTCGGTGACGACCGTCTGCACGCCGCCCACGTCGTTGGCCAGGCGCGACTGGATCTCCCCGGTGCGGGTGGTCGTGAAGAAGCGGAGGGGCATGAACTGCAGGTGGGCGTAGAGGGCCTCCCGGAGGTCCTGCATGACCCGGAGGCCCACGAGGTTCGCCAGGTAGGTCTGGCCGATCCCGATGAGGCCGGAGGCCACGGGGATGGCCACCATGAGGCCCACGTAGCGGTACAGGACGTCCAGGCGGGGACAGGGGCCGCCCAGACAGCGGCCGGGCGGGTTCCCGAACAGGGCCCGGTCGAAGATGAGCTTGATGAGGACGGGGTTCACGATGCCGAGGACCGAGGTGATCACGATGGCCAGGGCCACCACGGCCACCTTGCCCCGGTAGGGCCGGAAGGTGGCCAGGACCCGCCGGAGGGTCTGCTTCCGGATGGGCCGGCGGTGCTCGTCGGGGATGCGGATGGGGAACCGCCCGTGGCCTCGCACGGATCCAAGGATAGGCTCCGGGGCCGTCCCGCAACCGGGCGGCCCTCCGTGGGTTCGACTACCGTGTGGCCGTGACCCCGGAGGACCTGGTCGTGGTGGGCCGGATCGCCCTGGCCGCCGTCCTCGGCTACGCCATCGGCTGGGAGCGGGAGTTCCGGGGGAAGCCCGCCGGTCAGCGGACCTTCGCCCTGGTGGCCTTGGGAGCCGCCGCCTTCACCGGCCTCGCCGTCGAGCAGCTCCCGGGAGGAGCCTCCCGGATCATCCAGGGGGTCGTGACGGGCGTCGGGTTCCTCGGCGCCGGGCTCATCTTCCGGACCCGCGAGGAGGTGCACGGCCTCACCACCGCCGCGTCGGCGTGGAGCGTGGCCGCCGTTGGCGTCCTCGTGGGGGTGGGCGAGTACGTGCTGGGCATGGTCACCACGGCCCTGGTCTTCCTCATCCTGGAGCTGAACTACCTGCCCGCCGTGCGACGGCTGGACG
The DNA here is from genome assembly GCA_964449755.1 of uncultured Actinomycetes bacterium. Classification (GTDB taxonomy): domain Bacteria; phylum Actinomycetota; class UBA4738; order UBA4738; family HRBIN12; genus CAYVCH01. The sequence goes on along the minus strand of CAYVCH010000179.1, from coordinate 1,159 downwards.
CCCGCCGCCAGCGGCGGCGGGAGCGGGGAGGTGCGGGCGACCCCGGGCCCTGACCCCGACCGCCGGAGGCAGCCCCGCCAGGGCGCGGGCCCGGAGCAGGACGGAGTCCAGCATGGCCTCGGTGAGCCTGCCGGTGAAGGTGTTCTGCTGGCTCGGGTGGAATGAGCCCACCAGGACGTAGGGACCTACCCCGGCCTCGACGCCGTGGCCGAACCGGGGCCTGGGCCGGGCCGGGTGGCCCAGCGTGGTCAGGGCCCGCAGGCACCCGTCCCAGGCGAAGGCCCCCAGGGCGACCAGGACCCGGAGGTCCTCGAGGAGCCCGAGCTCCCGGACCAAGAACGGCAGGCAGGCGTCGCGCTCCCCAGGGGTGGGGCGGTTCCCCGGCGGCGCGCAGCGGTTGACGGCCGCCAGGTAGGCGCCGCGGAGGACGAGGCCGTCGTCCCGGGCCACCGAGGTGGGCCGGTCGGCGAAGCCGGTCCGGTGAAGGGCCGCAAACAGGAAGTCCCCCGAGCGGTCGCCGGTGAAGATCCGCCCGGTGCGGTTGCCGCCGTGGGCGGCCGGCGCCAGCCCCACCACCAGCACGCGGGCCGCCGGGTCACCGAAGCCCGGCACCGGCCGCCCCCAGTACTCCTGGTCGCGGAAGCGGGCCACCTTCTCCCTGGCCGTCCGTTCCCGCCAGGCCACCAGCCGGGGGCAGGTCCGGCAGCCCACGACGTCCTCGGCCAGGTTGGCCAGCTCGCGCTCCCTGCCCGCGCCCACACCCCGATGCTACGGCCCCGGCCGGCCTCCGGCCCCCGCCGCTGAACCTACCCGGCCCTTCCACCGGTGGCGGTGCTTGCCTTCGGGACCCGGAGCGGGTAGGAAGGGGGGTCCCGGCTGGCCGGGGAGCCATGGCCGAACGATCCCGCACCCTTCGCCGGCTCGCCCTGGTGGCGGCCGCGGCGGCGGGCCTGCTGGCGGGTGGGCTCTCGCCGCCGCGGGGGGCCACCGTGCCCGCCACGGTGGTGCGGGCCCTCCCGGTGCCGCCCGCAGCCCTCGTGCCCCGGTCCCTGGGGCCCGCCCTGGCGCTGCGCCCCGGGGGCCGCCTCGCGGCCCTCACGGCCGGGCGGACGGCCCCGGCCCGGGTGTGCGCCCCCTTCTGGTTCACCGCCCTGGGGGT
>CAYVCH010000178.1:0-5347 GCA_964449755.1 uncultured Actinomycetes bacterium | reverse complement strand
CTGCTTGGAACCCGGGGGAGTCGGGTGCCCGGCGGCGTCGTACCCGAAAACGGGTAGGCGGGGTGGTTGGCCGGAGGAACCTGCGTGTCGACACCTGAGTCGAGGACCCCTCAGGGGGCGCGCGGCAGAGACGAGGGAGGGACCCTGGAACTGCTGGCACCGCTGTCGAGCCAGTGGCAGCTGGCGCTGTTCGCCCTCGTTCTGGTCATGGGAGCGCTCCTGTGGCGGGGCCACCGCCAGATGTCTGGCCTGGCCGAGACCGCCCGGCAGATGCGGGAGCAGCTCCTGCGGCTGGCCCGGACCGTCGAGGAGATCGAGGGGCGGACCACCAACACCGAGCACACCCTCATCGCGAACCTCTCCGAGTACCGGATGGCCATGGGCAGCACCAGCGCCTACCGCGAGTACCTCCAGAAGCTCGGCGTGACCCCGGGCGGCGACGTGGAGCCCATCCTGGAGGCCGTCCCCGACGGGGCCATGGCCGTGGGCAAGGACGGTCGCCTCCTGTACGTGAACCGGGTCCTCCACGACCTGTTGGGCGTGGCCGCCGGGATGACCGTGGACGAGGTGATGGGCCGCCTGGACGCCCGCAGCCTCGAGGGGGAGCCGCTACCCCCGGACCAGATGCCCGAGCGCATGGTGCTGCGAGGCCAGCGGGTGCGCGACCAGCTGGTGCGCCTGCGCCCCGAGGACCGGAACCGGGACGTGATCCTGGCCGTCAACGGGTCGCCCGTGCGCGACGTGTTCGGCCGGGTCATCGCGGCCGTCGTCATCGCCCGGCCGGTGAGCGAGGAGGTGGCCCTGGCCATCGAGGTCCGCAAGGTCTCGGAGGGGGAGGGCCTCCGCCCGCCCCCCCACGTGCCCGCCGCGTAGGCCTGCGGGCCAGCCCCGGCGGGGCAACCCCCGGGTCCTCCCCGGTCGTGTCGGGGGCGGCCGCTAGTATGGACGTATGCCGACTCCCCGGGAGCGCACGGAGGAGATCGAGCGGCTCACCCTTTCCGAGCGGGCCACGCTGTCCGAGGCCTCCAAGGGCCGGGAACGGGAAGAGGCGCCGGACCCCCTGCGCACCTGCTTCCAGCGGGATCGCGACCGCATCGTCCACTCCAAGGCCTTCCGGCGTCTCAAGCACAAGACCCAGGTGTTCCTGGCGCCCGAGGGGGACCACTACCGAGTGCGCCTCACCCACACCCTGGAGGTGGCCCAGGTGGCCCGGACCGCGGCGCGGGCCCTACGGCTCAACGAGGACCTGGTGGAGGCCATCGCCCTCGGCCACGACCTCGGCCACACGCCCTTCGGGCACCTGGGGGAGCAGGCCCTGTCGCCGTTCCTGGGCCGGCCCTTCCGCCACGCCGAGCAGAGCCTGCGGGTCGTGGACCACCTGGAGCGGGAGGGCCGGGGGTTGAACCTCACCTGGGAGGTCCGGGACGGCATCGTGAACCATCCCTGGTCCATGCCCCCCCCGGCCACCCTGGAGGCCCAGGTCGTGCGCTTTGCCGACCGCATCGCCTACGTGAACCACGACGTCGACGACGCCATCCGGGCCGGGGTCCTCACCGAGGACGACCTCCCCGACGAGGCCGTGGAGGTCCTGGGCCGCACCCACGGGGAGCGCATCGACACGCTCGTCAACGACCTGGTCCGGTCCAGCGGCGAGGGCTCGGAGGTCCGACTCTCCCAGGCCGTCGGCCACGCCCTGAACGTGCTCCGGGACTTCATGTTCGAGCGGGTGTACCTGCGGGGGGGAGCCCGGGAGGAGCAGGAGAAGGCGGTGGCCCTCATCCGGGCCCTGTTCGCTTACTACCTGGACCACCCGGACCAGATCCCGGAGGAGTACCATCGCGCCCCGGGGGACGTGCCCACCCGCATCGCCGACTACATCGCCGGGATGACGGACCGGTACGCCCTCCGCACGTACGAGCGGCTCTTCCTTCCCCGGGGCTGGCTCCTGTAGCTCGCCGGGGGAAGGCGTGGCGGGGAGGATCCGGCAGGAGGACCTGGAAGCGGTTCGGCAACGGACCGACCTGGCCAAGCTGGTCGGCCAGTACGTTGCCCTGAAGAAGGCCGGCCACGATGGCATGGTCGGGCTCTGTCCCTTCCACGCCGAGAAGACCCCGTCCTTCTCGATCTCCCCCTCCAAGGGGGTCTACTACTGCTTCGGGTGCGGGGCCGGGGGGGACGCCGTCCGGTTCCTCCAGACCATCGAGGGCCTGACCTTCCAGGAGGCCGTGGAGCGCCTGGCCGGGGAGGTGGGGATCCGCCTGCGTTACGAGGGGGACAGCCCCGCCGCGCGGCGGGCGGCGTCCCGGCGGGAGGCCATCCACCGGGCGAACGAAGAGGCCGCCGCCCTCTACCACCGCACCCTCCTGGAGGGCCCGGAGGCGGCCCGGGCCCGGGCCTACCTGGAGGAGCGGGGCATGGGCCGGGGGGCCTGGGAGGCCTTCCAGCTCGGCTATGCGCCGGGCTACCCCGACTTCCTCCTCCGGCGCCTGTCCCGGCGGTTCTCCGCCGAGGTCCTGCTGGAGGCCGGCCTGGCCACCCGGGACGCCGAGGGCGCCGTGCGGGACCGCTTCCGGGGCCGGATCACCTTCCCCGTCCACGACCTCTCGGGGCGGCCGGTGGGGTTCGGGGCCCGCATCCTCCCCGACGACCCCCGTGCGGGGGAGCAGCCGAAGTACCTGAACACGGCGGAGACCGCCGTCTACCGCAAGCCGGAGCTGCTCTACAACCTCCACCGGGCCCGGGCCGTGGTCACCCGGGCCGGCGAGGCCGTGGTGGTGGAGGGCTACACCGACGTCATCGCCCTTCACCAGGCCGGGATCGACAACGCTGTGGCCACCTGCGGCACGGCCCTGGGGGAGGGCCACTTCCGGCTGCTGTCGCGCTTTGCCCAGCGGGTGGTCCTGGCCTTCGACTCCGACGAGGCCGGGCTCCGGGCGGCCGAGCGGGCCTTCGCCATCCACCAGCGCTTCCCGGTCCAGCCGGTGGTGCTGATCCTCCCCGAGGGGCTGGACCCCGCCGACTTCGTCCGGGCCCGGGGCGCGGAGGCCTTCCGGGAGGCCGCCGCCCGGGCCCTGCCCCTGGTGGAGTACGTGCTCCGCCGACAGGTGGGCCGCCACGACCTGGACGACGTGGAGGGGCAGACGGCGGCAGTGGCCGGAGCCCTCCCGATCCTGGAGGGCCTGGTGGACCCGGTGCGGCAGCGAGAGTACGCCCACCTCCTGGCGGAGCTGGTGGGCGTCGCCGAGGCCTCCGTCCTGCTCGCCCTGGAGCGACGCCTGGCCGGTCGTCCCGCGGAGGTCGCCCGGGTGGTGAAGCGGGTGTCGGCCCGGGACCGGGTGGAGCGGGAGATGCTGAAGCTCCTGGCCCGCGACCCCGAGCTCTTCGCGGGCTTCGCCCCCCGGCTGTCCGAGGAGCACTTCCGCTCGGCACGGCACCGCCGGCTCTTCGTCGCCCTGACCTCCGGCGGGGGGGACGTGGGTGGGCTGGTGGCCGGGACCGCCGACCCGCGCCTTGCCGCCGATCTCTCGGCCGTCGCCCTGGAGCCCCTGGAGGGAGAGGGAGACCGCGCCTACGCGGAGCGGGTGTGGCTGCGCCTGGAGGAGCTCCGGTTGCGGCGGCAGAGCGACGAACTCCGCCAGCGGCTCCAGAAGCTCGACCCCACCGCCGACCCCGCCTACGACCGGCTGTTCCAGGAACTGGTGGCCCTCGACGGCGAGCTGCGGCGCATCCGGGAGCGGGGGGAGGGGGTCCCCGCTCCGCCCTGAGGCGCCGGCCGCCTGGCGGGGTCTGGGGGCGGGGCCGGGTCCGGCGGCGCGGGTCGGGCGGCCCGGTCACGGCGTCGGCGGTTTCGTACACTTGGCGGGCGCAGCCCCCACCCGAGGAGACCGGTTGAGCGACGTGTCCAGGGACCTCGGTTTCCTGGAGGAGGCGAAGGAAGCCATCGCCGCGCGGGGACGCGAGCGGGGCTTCGTGACATCCGAGGACCTGCTCGAGTCCGTCCCGGTCGAGGACTTCAGCCCCGAGCAAGTCGAGGAGTTCCTCACCGCCGTCGAGGACCACCTGCGCTCGGAGGGCATCGAGATCATCGAGGTGCCCGGGGACGAGCTCGTCGAGCCGGGCGCCGCCCGCATGGAGGTGGACCTCCTCAAGGCCCCCACGAACGACCCGGTCCGGATGTACCTGAAGGAGATCGGGAAGGTACCCCTGCTCACGGCGGCCCAGGAGGTGGACCTGGCCCGCCGCATCGAGGCGGGGGAGTTCGCCACCGAGCTGTCCGCCGAGGTCGAGAACGGGAGCAGGGTGGACGGCAAGAAGCTGCGGCGGGTCGTCGACCGGGTGGTGGCCATCCGCGAGCACCAGCTGGAGAAGTTCGGGAAGGTGGAGGGCATCGGGCGCGACCGGATCTCCAAGACCTGGCGCCCGAAACTGAAGGAGGAGCTCCTCGACTTCCTCCGCCGGGTGGAGCGGGACGGGCAGCTCGCGAAGAAGCGGCTCATCGAGGCCAACCTGCGCCTCGTGGTGTCCATCGCCAAGCGCTACGTCGGCCGGGGGATGCTGTTCCTGGACCTCATCCAGGAGGGGAACCTCGGCCTCATCCGGGCCGTGGAGAAGTTCGACTACTCGAAGGGCTACAAGTTCTCCACGTACGCCACCTGGTGGATCCGGCAGGCCATCACCCGGGCCATCGCCGACCAGGCCCGGACCATCCGCATCCCCGTGCACATGGTGGAGACCATCAACAAGCTGGTCCGGGTCCAGCGCCAGCTCCTGCAGGACCTGGGGCGGGAGCCCACGCCCGAGGAGATCGGCAGGGTCATGGGCATCCCCGCCGACAAGGTTCGGGAGATCCTCAAGGTCTCCCAGGAGCCGGTCTCCCTGGAGACCCCCATCGGGGAGGAGGAGGACTCCCACCTGGGGGACTTCATCGAGGACTCCGAGGCGGTGGTCCCGGTGGACGCCGCCTCCTTCATCCTCCTCCAGGAGCAGCTGGAGTCGGTCCTCCACACGCTGTCGGAGCGGGAGAAGAAGGTCATCCAGCTCCGCTTCGGCCTCATCGACGGCCATCCCCGCACCCTGGAGGAGGTGGGCCGGGAGTTCGGGGTGACCCGCGAGCGGATCCGCCAGATCGAGTCGAAGACCCTCTCGAAGCTCCGCCACCCCTCACGGAGCCAGAAGCTCCGCGACTACCTGGAGTAGGCCGGGGCTCGCCCCCGGCCGTCGGGCTCGCCCCCGGCCGTCGGGCTCGCCCCCGGCCCCCACCGCCCCCCCTCGGTAGGCCGGGGCTCGCCCCCGGCCCCCACCGCCCCCCACCTCGGTAGGCCGGGGCTCGCCCCCGGCCGTCAGTTCC
>CAYVCH010000177.1:0-5439 GCA_964449755.1 uncultured Actinomycetes bacterium | reverse complement strand
ACCGACCCCATCGCGGACCTGCTCACGCGGATCCGCAACGCCAACCTGGCCTACCGGGAGGAGCTGCTGGTCCCCGTCTCCCGGATGAACCGGGCCATCCTGCGGATCCTCGAGCGGGAGGGGTACGTGGCCGGGTTCGAGGAGGAGGGCGAGGGGGTGCACCGGGCCTTCCGGGTGCGCCTGAAGTACGGCAAGAACCGGGAGCGCACGATCACCGGGCTCCGGCGGATCTCCAAGCCGGGCCGCCGGGTGTACGTGGGCCGGGCGGAGCTGCCCCGGGTGCTGGGCGGGATGGGCATCGCCATCCTGTCCACCTCCCGGGGCGTGATGACCGACCGGGAGGCGCGGCGCCAGGGCGTCGGCGGCGAGGTCCTGGCCCACGTGTGGTGAGGGACGGGCGATGAGCAGGATCGGCAGACAGCCCATCGAGATCCCCGAGGGGGTCCAGGTGGAGGTGGCGGAGGGGAACGTGGTCACCGTGACCGGGCCTCGGGGGACCCTCTCCCAGCGCCTGCACCCCGACATCCGGGTGGTCCGCGAGGACGGCCTGGTGCGGGTGGAGCGGCCGAGCGACGAGGGCTTCCACCGGAGCCTCCACGGCCTGTGCCGGACCCTGCTCGCCAACATGGTGGAGGGCGTGACCCGGGGGTTCGAGAAGCGGCTGGAGATCGTGGGCGTCGGCTACCGGGCCGCCCTGCGGGGGGAGGACCTGGAGCTGTCCGTCGGCTACTCCCATCCCGTGCTGGTCCCCCGGCCCGAGGGCATCGAGTTCGAGGTGCCCACGCCCACCCGGATCGTGGTGCGGGGCAACGACAAGCAGCTGGTGGGGGAGGTGGCGGCCCGGATCCGCAAGGTCCGCAAGCCCGAGCCCTACAAGGGCAAGGGCATCCGGTACGAGGGCGAGCAGGTGCGTCGCAAGGCCGGGAAGGCCGCCAAGGGGGCCGGCTGATGGCCATGACGACCCACGCGAGGAAGAAGCGGGAGGCGAGGCTGCGGCGCCACCGCCGGGTGCGGAAGAAGGTGTTCGGCACCCCCGAGCGACCCCGTCTTGCCGTGTACCGGTCGAACCGGCACATCTACGCCCAGCTCATCGACGACCTGGCGGCCCACACGCTGGCCGCCGCCTCGGACCTGGAGGTGCCGCCGGAGGGCACGAAGACCGAGCGGGCCCGGGCCGTTGGGGCCCTCATCGCCCGCAGGGCCCGGGAGCGGGGCATCGAGCGGGCGGTGTTCGACCGTGGCGGCCGCCTGTACCACGGCCGGGTGGCGGCCCTGGCCGAGGCCGCCAGGGAGGGGGGTCTGGCCATCTGATGAGACGCTATGACGCGGGCGGCGGAGAGCGGAGCCCCTACGAGGAGCGGGTGGTCGCCATCAACCGCGTGGCCAAGGTCGTGAAGGGGGGCCGTCGGTTCTCCTTCTCGGCCCTGGTGGTGGTGGGCGACGGGGCCGGCCGGGTGGGCGTCGGCTACGGCAAGGCCAAGGAGGTGCCGGCCGCCATCCAGAAGGGCGTGGAGGAGGCGCGGCGGAAGATGTTCGAGGTGCCGATGATGGGCACCACCATCCCCCACGAGGTGATCGGCGAGGACGGGGCGGGCCGCGTCCTGCTGAAGCCGGCGGCCCCGGGGACCGGGGTCATCGCCGGCGGCCCCGTCCGCGCCCTCGTGGAGTGCGCGGGGATCAAGGACATCCTGTCCAAGTCCCTGGGCTCCGACAATGCCATCAACATCGTGAAGGCGGCCGTGGCCGGGCTGAGGCGGCTGAAGCGTCCCGAGGAGGTGGCCCGTCTGCGGGGCCGCGACGTCCACGCCGTGGCCCCCAGGCCCATGCTCGAGGCGGTGGCCGCCGCCGACGAGCGGATCCGGGCCCGGCGGGCGGAGATCCTGGGCGAGGTGTACCGGGAGGAGGGCACGGGTCCGACGGGAGGCCGGACGTGAGCAGGCTCCGGGTCACCCAGCGACGGAGCGTCATCGGGCGGCCCCGAGACCAGAAGGACACCGTCCGTCGGCTGGGGCTGCACCGGATCGGCGACACCGTGGTGAAGGAGGACCGCCCCGAGATCCGCGGCATGATCGCCAAGGTGCGCCACCTGGTGGACGTGGAGGAGGTGCCGGAGGGATGAAGCTGCACCACCTGCGGCCCGCCCCGGGCGCCACCCGTCCCCGCAGGCGGGTGGGGCGGGGTCGGGCGGCCGGGCAGGGCAAGACCGCCGGGCGGGGGACCAAGGGGTACCTGGCCCGCCACCAGCCGAAGCAGGGGTTCGAGGGCGGGCAGATGCCGCTCCAGCGCCGGGTGCCCAAGCTCAAGGGCTTCAAGAACCCGGGTCGCGTGACCTACGCCGTGGTCAACGTGGAGGGGCTGGCCCGGGCCTTCGAGGGCGGCGAGGTGGACCCCGAGGCCATGCGGGCCCGGGGGCTGGTGCGGGCCGGCCTCCCGGTGAAGGTGCTGGCCCGGGGCGAGATCGACCGGGCGCTGGTGGTGCGGGCCCACGCCTTCTCCGCCGCCGCCAGGGCGAAGATCGAGGCGGCCGGGGGCCGGACCGAGGTCATCACCGAGCGGTGATACGATCGAAGCCGCCGTGCTGAGGGCCTTCGTCAACGCGTTCCAGCTGCCGGATCTCCGCAAGAAGATCCTGTTCACCCTCTTCATCATCGCCGTCTACCGGTTCGGGTCCCACGTGCCGGTGCCCGTGGTCGACCTGGCCGAGCTGCAGCGCCAGCTCCAGGCGCAGGGGGGGACCGGGTTCCTGGCCTTCATCGACCTGTTCTCGGGCGGGGCCCTCACGAACATGGCCGTCTTCGCCCTGGGGATCATGCCCTACATCACGAGCTCCATCATCATGCAGCTCCTCACGGTGGTGATCCCCAAGCTCGAGCAGTGGCAGAAGCAGGGCGAGGTGGGGGTCAAGAAGATCAACCAGTGGACCCGTTACGTGACCGTGGTCCTGGCCCTCCTGCAGTCCACCGGCCTGGTCTTCCTGTTCAACAGCCAGTACCAGATCTTCCCGGCCGGGACCTTCACCCCGCCCCGGGTCGGCCTCATCGTCCTCACCCTCACCGCCGGGACGGCCCTCATCATGTGGCTCGGGGAGCTCATCACCCAGCGGGGGATCGGCAACGGCATGTCGGTGCTGATCTTCACCAGCGTGATCTCCCGGCTGCCCCAGCAGGGGGCCGCCATCTGGCGGCAGGGCGGGACGGGGAAGTTCCTGGCCATCCTGCTCATCGGCCTGGCCATCGTCGTGGCCGTGGTCTACATCGAGCAGGGCCAGCGCCGGATCCCCGTCCAGTACGCGAAGCGGGTGGTGGGCCGGCGGATGTACGGGGGCCAGAGCACGTACATCCCGCTCAAGGTGAACCAGGCCGGGGTGATCCCCATCATCTTCGCCTCGTCGGTGCTGTACATCCCCACCCTGCTGGCCAGCGTCTTCCACGCCACCTGGTTCCAGAACCTGGTCAACAACCACCTGGCGAGCCCGCGGAGCGTCACCTACATGGTGATCTACGGGGCGATGGTGGTCTTCTTCGCCTACTTCTACACGGCCATCGCCTTCAACCCCGTGGACACCGCCGACAACCTGCGCAAGTACGGGGGGTTCATCCCCGGGATCCGGCCGGGGCCGCCGACGGCCTCCCACCTGAACGACATCCTGGTCCGCATCACCCTGCCGGGGTCGCTGTTCCTGGCCTCGGTGGCCCTGCTCCCCTCCGTCGTGCTCGCCGTCTGGGCCTTCCGGCAGTTCCCCTTCGGGGGCACCTCCATCCTCATCACCGTGGGGGTGGCCCTGGAGACCATGAAGCAGCTGGAGTCCCAGCTCCTCATGCGGCACTACGAGGGGTTCCTCCGGTAGGCATGCGCCTGGTCCTCCTCGGCCCTCCCGGCGCCGGCAAGGGGACGCAGGCCGGCAGGCTGGCGGCGCGGCTCGGGGTCGTGGCCATCTCCACCGGGGACATCCTGCGGGACCACGTGGCCCGGGGGACGGAGCTGGGCTCGCTGGCCAGGGGCTACATGGAACGGGGCGAGTACGTCCCCGACGACGTCATGGTGGCCATGGTGTCCGAACGTCTCCAGGCACCCGACGCCCGGGAGGGCTTCATCCTCGACGGCTTCCCCCGCACGCTGCCCCAGGCCCGGGCCCTCGAGGACGCCCTTGCCCGGGAGGCGCGTTCCCTCACGGCCGTGGTGGACTTCCAGGTCCCCGACGAGGTGGCGGTGAAGCGGCTCACCGGGCGCTTCACCTGCCCGGCGTGCAGGCGCACGTACAACGCCTCCTCCAAGCCGCCCCGGGCGGAGGGGGTCTGCGACGCCTGCGGGGCGACCCTCACCCGGCGGCCCGACGACGAGGAGGCCACCGTCCGCCGGCGGCTGGACGTGTACCGGGAGGAGACCCGGCCGCTGGAGCGGTTCTACCGGGAGCGGGGCCTCCTCCGGGAGGTGGACGCCGACGGCCCCGAGGAGCAGGTGACGGAGCGGACCGTGGCCGCCCTGGCCGACCTGGGGCCGTGATCATCTACAAGTCGCCCCAGGAGGTGGACCGGATGCGGCGGGCCGGGCGGATCGTGGCCGCCACCATCGACCGGGTCCTGGCCGCCGTCCGGCCGGGACTCCCCACGGCCGAGCTGGACCGCGTGGCGGAGGCCTCCATCCGCGAGCGGGGGGCCACCCCCTCGTTCAAGGGCTACCGGGGCTTCCCCGCCTCCATCTGCGTGTCCCTGAACCACGAGGTGGTGCACGGGATCCCCTCGCCCCGGCGACGGCTGCGGGAGGGGGACGTGCTGTCCCTGGACTTCGGCGCCATCTGGGACGGCTACCACGCCGACGCGGCGGTGACGGTGTTCGTCGGCGACCCCCCCTCGGCCGAGGCCGAGAAGCTCGTCCGGGTCACCGAGGAGGCCCTGGAGGCGGGCATCGCCCGGATCCTCCCGGGAGCCCGACTGTCGGACATCTCCCACGCCGTCGAGGAGGTGGTGGAGGGGGCGGGCTTCTCGGTGGTCCGGGAGTACGTGGGGCACGGGATCGGGCGGAGCCTCCACGAGGATCCCCAGATCCCCAACTACGGCCCCCCCGGGCGGGGGCCGGTGCTCCGGCCCGGTCTGGTCCTGGCCGTCGAGCCCATGGTGAACGCCGGGGGCTGGGAGACCCGGCAGCTCGCCGACGGGTGGACGGTGGTGACGGCCGACGGCTCCCTGTCGGCCCACTTCGAACACACGGTCGCCGTCACCGAGGAGGGCCACGAGGTCCTGACGGCCCGGGGGTGAGGCGAAAATGCCGTCGCATCGCCTGCGCACTCTGGAGAAGCGGTTCGGGCGCCACCCTACGTCCGAGGCGTTCGAGCCGGCGGATCACGTGCTTCACCTGGGCGGCGTTCACCACGAGCAGCTCGAAGTCCCCCTCCAGCGTGTGGTGGACGGGCTTCCCGTACACGCCTGTGGACTGCATGGC
>CAYVCH010000176.1:0-5488 GCA_964449755.1 uncultured Actinomycetes bacterium | reverse complement strand
CCTCGCCGTCTTCGCGCCGGGCCGCCGGTACCGGTTCGCCGTCACCCCCAAGGGGGCTCAGCGCCGGCTGCGGCCGCGGGGCCGGGTGCCGGCCCTGCTCTCCGCCCTCACCGCCGTCAGTGCCCTCGGCCTCGCGTGGTTCGTGGCCACCTGGCTCGGCCTGACCCCCCTCCGGTACGGGGTGCCCGGCGCGGCCCTGGGCGCGGCGTGCTTCCTCCTTCTCAACTTCTCGTTCCTGCTCATGGCGGTGGCTCGGATCCGGGCCAGCCGGTACGCCGGGAACCGGCGGGCCGGGGCTCGCCTCCAAGCCCGAGTGTCCGCGAGCCTGGAGGGCGTGCCCTGCACCGTCCGGGACATCTCGGTCTCGGGAGCCCGGGTGCTGGCCCTGCTATGGGGCGAGGCGCGGTCCGCCTCGGGCCTTCTCGCCCCCGGCGCGCGGCGGCGGCTGGTCCTGGACGTGGAGGGCATGAGGCTGGAGTTCGCGGCGACCGTCCGTCGGGCGGTGGGCCGGCCCTACGGGACCGCCGAATACGGCCTCGCCTTCCTTCCCGGCCAGACCCGGGAGGTGGCCCGCCTTGTCCGGGCTCTGTTCCTGCCGGCGGTCGCGTTGGGCGGCCGCCCCCGCTCGGCGGCAGCCCACGTCGTGACCTTCCGGGTCGACGACGTGCGGGCAGCCTGACGGAGCCGGCCCCGCCCCCTCAGGTAGGATGCGGGCGGTGGCAGCCCGACGCGACCTGGCGGCCGTCTTCAAGGCCTACGACGTGCGCGGGGTCGTCCCGGACCAGCTGGACGGGGACGTGGCCCGCCGGATCGGGGCCGCCTTCGCCGAATGGACGCGCGCGTCCCGGGTCGTGGTGGGGCGGGACTGCCGGCCTTCGTCGGAGGCCCTGGCGGGCGCCTTCAGCGACGGGGTGACCTCGCGGGGGGCCGACGTGGTGGACATCGGCCTGGCCTCCACCGACCTCCTGTACTTCGCGTCGGGAGAGCTGGACGCGCCGGGGGCCATGCTCACGGCGAGCCACAATCCCCCGGAGTGGAACGGCATCAAGCTCTGCCAGGCCGGGGCGGCCCCCGTGGGTCAGGACACCGGGCTCGCCGAGATCCGCACCCTGGCGGAGGCTGACGGTCTCGCCCCTGGCCGGCGAGGCACGACGGAGCGCCGTGACCTCCTGGGACGGTACGTGGACCACGTGCTCTCCTTCGTGGACGCCCGGAGGATGCGGTCCCTCACGGTGGTAGCCGACACGGCCAACGGGATGGGTGGGCTGGTGGTGCCGGCGGTCATGGAACGGCTTCCCGTGCGCCTGATCCACCTTTTCCCGGAGCTGGACGGGACCTTCCCCAACCACCCGGCCGACCCCATCGACCCCCGGAACCAGGAGGACCTGAAGCGAGCCGTCCTCGAGCACCGGGCCGACATCGGCCTCGCCTTCGACGGCGATGCCGACCGGGTGTTCCTCGTGGACGAGGAGGGCCGGGGGGTGAGCGGATCGCTGGTCACCGCCCTGGTGGCCGAGGCCATGCTCGAGCGCCATCCGGGGGCCACCATCGTCCACAACCTGATCTGCTCGTGGGTGGTTCCCGAGGTCATCCGGGAGCGGGGGGGCGTCCCCGTCCGCACCCGGGTCGGTCACTCGTTCATCAAGGAGGTGATGGCCAGGACGGGAGCCGTCTTCGGCGGTGAGCATTCCGGCCACTACTACTTCCGCGACAACTACCGGGCCGACTCCGGCCTCATCGCCGCCCTCATCGTGCTGGAGCGGCTGTCCCAGGCGGGCGTGGCCCTCTCGGAGCTCCTGCGCCCCTACCGTCGGTACCACGCGTCGGGGGAGATCAACTCCCGCGTGGACGACCGGTGGGGGACCGTCGAGCGGCTGGCCCGGGTCTTCGCCGGGGGAAGGAGGGACCGCACCGACGGGCTGACGGTAGAGTTCGAGGACTGGTGGTTCAACGTCCGCCCCTCCAACACGGAGCCGCTCCTGCGGCTCAACGTGGAGGCGAGGACCGAGGCCCTGATGCAGGAGAAGACGGCGCTGCTGCTGGAGCTCATCCGCGGCGGGGGGAGGCCGTGACCATCGACCCGGAGCTGCTGGCCCTGCTGGTCTGCCCCAACTGCCGGGGGCCGGTGGAGGAGCGGGAGGCCGAGCAGGTCATCGCCTGCCTGGGGGAGTGCGGCCTCCGCTACCCGATCCGGGACGGGATCCCGGTGATGCTGATCGACGAGGCCGAGAGGCCCTCCGGAAGGGGGGGCTCGGGCCGGGGGGCCGGGGACCCCGGGCACGGCCCGTGATCGACCTCGACGACGTCCGGGCCCTGGCCGCGGGGGACCCCTCGGGGATGCTCGAGGCGGTGGCCGGCCTGCCCCGGGACCTCGCGGCCGGGTACCGGGCGGGGCTGGAGGCCGGGGGCCTCCCTTCGGTCGCCGGGGTCACGGGGGTCGCCTTCTGCGGCATGGGGGGATCGGCCATCGCCGGCGACGTCCTGCGGGCCGTGTTCCGGGAAGGGTTGCCGGTCCCCCTGGAGGTGGTTCGGGACGCCGTCCTGCCCGCCTGGAGCGGGCCCGACACGCTCGTGGTGTGCTCGTCCTACTCGGGGGAGACGGCCGAGACCCTGGCCTGCTTCGAGGAAGCCCGCGCCCGGGGCTGCCGGGTGGTGGCCCTCACCTCCGGCGGGACCCTGGCGGAGCGGGCCGGGTCGGCCGGCGTGGCGGTGGTCCGGATCCCCCCGACGGCGGTGGCGCCCCGTGCGGCCCTGGGCCACCTGGCCATGGGGATCGTGGGGGCCCTGGAGGCGGTGGGACTGGTGCGCCCGATGGCGGAGGACGTGCGGGAGGCCACCGCCGAGCTGGCGGCCCTGGCCGAGCGGCTGGGGCCGGCCCAGCCGCGCCGCGCGAACCCGGCCAAGGAGCTGGCCTGGCGGCTGCGGGACCGGGTGCCCGTGATCTGGGGGGCCGAGGGCGTCGGGGCCACGGCCGCCCTGCGCTGGAAGACCCAGTTCAACGAGAACGCCAAGGTGCCCGCCTTCGCCTCCTCCCTCCCGGAGCTCGACCACAACGAGGTGGTGGGGTGGTCGCCGGACGCGGGCAGGGGCTTCTTCATCGTGGCCCTTCGCCACCAGGGCGAGCGCCCGGACCAGGCCGCCCGCTTCCGGCCCTCCATCGAGCTGGCCGAGGCCGCCGGGGCGATGGCGCAGGAGGTGTGGGCGGTGGGACGCTCCGCCCTGGCCCGGCTGGGCTCCCTCGTCCTGACGGGAGACTTCGTCAGCGTGTACCTGGCGCTGCTCCGCGGGCAGGACCCCACCCCGGTGGAGGCCATCGACCGACTCAAACGGGCCCTGGCGGAGGCGTGATGGCCGCCGGCCTGCCGGACCCGGGCGACGGCCTCCCCGAGGCGGCGGTGCGGGTCATCCGGTCCCGCACTGACCTGGTGCCCCGGGTGGCCGTGGTCCTCGGCTCGGGCCTGGGGGAGGCCCTGGGTGGGCTGGTGGAGGCGGACAGCCTGCCCTACCCGGAGCTGCCGGGCTTCCCCGCCCCGGCCGTCCCGGGCCACGCCGGGCGCCTGGCCCTGGGGGAGCTCGCCGGGGTCCCGGTGGCGGCCTTCTTCGGCCGGATCCACTTCTACGAGGGCCACCCCATGGCCCTCTGCTCGCTCCCGGTCCGCCTGGCCCGGCAGCTCGGGGCGGACACCGTGATCCTGACGGCCGCCGTGGGTGGCGTCGAGCGGTCCCTTCGCCCCGGGAGCCTGGTCGTCGGGCGGGACCACCTGAACCTGATGGGGGAGAACCCCCTGCGGGGGTGGCGGAACCCCGACGGCTCGCCGCCCTTCGTGGACGCCTCGGCCGTGTACGATCCCGACCTGGTCCGCCTGGCCCTGGAACGGGCGGAGGCCCTGGGGATCCCGGCGGTCCCCGGCGTGTACGCTGCCATGCCGGGTCCGAGCTACGAGACCCCGGCCGAGATCGAGGTCCTCCGGAGGGTGGGGGCCACGGTGGTGGGGATGTCGGTGGTTCCCGAGGCCCTGGCGGCGGTGGCCCTGGGCATGCGCGTGCTGGGGCTGTTCACCGTGGCCAACGTGGTGGGCGTCCCCGTCGAGCACGGGGAGGTGGTCCGCGTCTCGCGCGCGGCCGCTGGGGCCGTGGGCAGGCTGGTGGCGGACCTCCTCCCCCGGATGCCCTGAGGGGGGAACGCATGGACTGCGACGTGAGGGACCTGGGTCTGGCCGACCGGGGCCGGGAGCGCATCGAGTGGGCGAGGGCCGAGATGGGGGTCCTCGCCCTGATCCGGGAGCGGTTCGAGAAGGAGCGGCCCCTCGCGGGCGTCCGCATCGGCGCCTGCCTGCACGTCACCACCGAGACGGCCAACCTGGTGGAGACCCTGAAGGCCGGCGGGGCCGAGGTGGCCCTCTGTGCCTCGAACCCCCTCTCGACCCAGGACGACGTGGCGGCGGCCCTCTGCGAGCAGAGCGCCGTCGACGTGTACGCCGTCCGGGGCGAGGACACCGAGACCTACTACCGGCACATCGATGCCGTCCTCGACCACCGTCCCCGGGTGACCATGGACGATGGGGCCGACCTGGTGTCCCGGCTCCACCGGGAGCGGCCCGAACAGCTCGAGGAGGTGCTGGGCGGGACGGAGGAGACCACCACGGGCGTCATCCGGCTCCGGGCCATGGCGGCCGACGGGGCCCTCCGCTACCCCGTCGTGTCGGTGAACGACGCCAGGACCAAGCGCCTGTTCGACAACCGCTTCGGCACCGGCCAGTCCACCATCGACGCCATCCTGCGGGCCACCAACCTCCTCCTGGCCGGCCGCACCGTCGTCGTCTGCGGCTACGGGATGTGCGGGCGGGGGGTCGCCTCCCGGGCCCGGGGGATGGGGGCCAGGGTGATCGTGACGGAGGTGGATCCCCTGCCCGCCCTGGAGGCGGCCATGGAGGGGTACCAGGTGATGCCCCTGCGGGACGCCGCGCGGGAGGGCGACGTGTTCGTCACGGTGACCGGCGACACCTCGGTGATCCGGCGGGAGCATCTGGAGGTCATGAAGGACGGGGCCGTCCTCGCCAACGCCGGCCACTTCGACGTGGAGGTGGACAAGGCGGCCCTGGAGGGGCTGGCCGTGTCCAGGCGGCGGGTCCGGGGCCACGTGGACGAGTACCGGCTGGCCGATGGACGTCGGCTCCACCTCCTGGCGGAGGGGCGGCTGGTGAACCTGGCGGCGGCCGAGGGCCACCCCGCGGCGGTCATGGACATGTCCTTTGCCAACCAGGCCCTGTGCGTGGAGTGGCTGGTCACCCGGGCGGGCGAGCTCCAGCCCGGCGTCCACCCGGTGCCCGCCGAGATCGACGCCGAGGTCGCCCGGCTGAAGCTCCGGGCCATGGGCCTCGCCATCGACCAGCTCACCCCCGAGCAGCGGGACTACCTGCGGTCGTGGGAGCTGGGGACCTAGAGGACTTCCGGGTGGTCGGGCGGGCCCTGTCCCGCCTCGGCCTGG
>CAYVCH010000175.1:0-5493 GCA_964449755.1 uncultured Actinomycetes bacterium | reverse complement strand
GAGGCCGCGGGGGCGCGGGGGGCCGGCCGGGAGGGTGGGTGGGGGGCCGGTTCCGGCCGCCGTCACCCCAGGGTCTCCCGGACCAGCTCCGCCACGGCCGTGGGCGTGCGCCCCACCGGCACCCCGGCGGCCTCCAGGGCGTCGGCCTTCGCCCGGGCGGTCCCGGCCGAGCCCGTCACGATGGCCCCGGCGTGCCCCATTCGCTTGCCCGGTGGCGCGGTGAACCCCGCCACGTACCCCACCACGGGTTTGCCGATGTGCTCCCGGACGTGCCGGGCGGCCCGCTCCTCGTCGTCGCCGCCGATCTCCCCGATGAGCACCACCAGGTCGGTCCCGGGGTCCTGCTCGAACAGGTCCAGGGCCTCGACGAAGCCGAGGCCGTGGACGGGGTCGCCACCCATGCCGATGCAGGTCGACTGCCCGATCCCCCGCTGGGTGAGCTCGTGGACGATCTGGTAGGTGAGGGTGCCCGAGCGCGACACCAGGCCCACCCGCCCCGGCGCGCACACCTCCCCCGGGATGATCCCCACGTTGGCCTTCCCCGGGGAGATGAGGCCGGGGCAGTTGGGTCCCACGAGCCTGGTCGGTCGGCCCCGCAGGTAGCTCACGACCCTGGCCATGTCGTGGACGGGGATGCCCTCGGTGATGCAGACCACGAGCCCCACCCCGGCGTCCGCCGCCTCGTAGATGGCCTCCGGGGCGAAGCGGGCCGGGACGAAGATGAGGGAGGTGTTCGCCCCCGTCTCGGCCACGGCGTCGGCGACGGTGTCGAAGACGGGGATCCCGCCCACGTCCTGCCCGGCCTTGCCCGGCGTGACCCCGGCCACCACCTTCGTGCCGTAGGCTCGGTTCCGCAGGGCGTGGAAGGTTCCCTCCCGACCGGTGATGCCCTGCACCACCACCCGGGTCGCCTCGTCCACCAGGATGGCCACGGGCTACCCTCCCGCCCTGGCCAGGGCCGCCCGCTCGGCGGCCTCGAGCATGGTGCCGGCCGGCACGATGCGCTCGTGGCCGGCCTCGGCCAGGATCCGCCGGCCCTCTTCGGCGTTGGTCCCGTCGAGCCGGACGACGATGGGCACGGTGGCCTCGACCCGGCCCAGGGCGTCGAGGATCCCCCTGGCCACGACGTCGCAGCGGGTGATGCCGCCGAAGACGTTCACCAGCACGGCTCGCACGGCCGGGTCCGAGAGGATGACCTCCAGGGAGGTGGCCATCATCTCGGCGCTCGCCCCGCCCCCGATGTCGAGGAAGTTGGCCGGCCGGGCCCCCACCTGCTGGACCACGTCGAGGGTGGACATCACGAGGCCGGCGCCGTTGCCGATGACCCCCACGTCGCCGTCGAGCTTCACGTACTGGAGGCCGGCCTTCCTCGCCCTCGCCTCCACCGGGTCGATGGGGAAGCTGCCCCGCAGGGCCTCGACGTCCGGGTGGCGCCACAGGGCGTTGTCGTCCACGGTCACCTTGGCGTCGAGGGCCACCACGCCCCCGTCCTCCAGCGCCACCAGGGGGTTCACCTCCACCAGGGTCGCGTCCACCTCCACGAACAGCTCGCCCATGCGGGCCAGGACGTCGGCGACGGCGTCCCGGACCTCCGGCGGGAGCCCGCCCACCACGCGACGCAGGTGGTAGGGGCGGAGCCCGAGGAGGGGGTCCACGGTCACCTTCCGGAGCGCCTCGGGACGGGCGCGGGCGAGCTCCTCGACGTCCACGCCGCCCTCGGAGGCGACCATCCCCAGGTAGCAGCCGGTGCTCCGGTCGAGCAGGAGGGCGGCGTAGAGCTCCCGGGCGATGGCCACCCGCTCCTCCACCAGGACCCGGGTCACGGGCATCCCCTTGAAGCCCTCGGCCAGGAGCCGCCCGGCGGCGGCCTCGGCCTCCCCAGGGGAGTCGGCCAGGACGATGCCTCCCCCCTTGCCCCGGCCCCCGGCCTGGACCTGGGCCTTCACCACCGACCGGCCGCCCAGCTGCTCCGTGGCCTCCCGGGCGGCCTCGGGGGTGGTGGCGACGATGCCCCGGGGCACGGGGATGCCGTGGGCGGCGAACAGCTCCTTGCCCTGGTGCTCGTAGAGGTCCATCAGGCCGAGGCGGCCGCCGCCGACAGCCGCTCCCGGAGCCAGGCCACGATCTCCGAGGTGGAGCTGCCCGGCGTGAAGATGCGCTCCACGCCCGCCTCCCGGAGCCTGGGCACGTCGTCCCGGGGGATGATGCCGCCGCCGAAGACCAGCACGTCACCGGCGCCCCGCTCCCGGAGCAGCCGCACGACCCTGGGGAACAGGGTCATGTGGGCGCCCGAGTGGCACGACAGCCCGACGGCGTCGGCGTCCTCCTGGATGGCGGTCTCCACGATCTGCTCCGGGGTCTGGTGCAGACCGGTGTAGATGACCTCGAAGCCGGCGTCCCGCAGGGCCCTGGCCACCACCTTCGCCCCCCGGTCGTGGCCGTCCAGCCCGGGCTTCGCGACGACGACGCGGAACCGCTCGGCCATGCGCGGCCACTATAGCGAAGGGGTAGGCCGAGGCTTGCCCTCGGCCGGGTGCCCCACCCCCACGCCCGTAGGCCGAGGCTTGCCCTCGGCCGGGGGGGCAAGCCCCGCCCTACGTGTGCAGGGATCCTGGGCGGGGGCAAGCCCCGCCCTACGTGTGCAGGGGGCTGGGCGGGGGCAAGCCCCGCCCTACATGTGCAGGGATCGTGGGCGGGGGCAAGCCCCGCCCTCCGGAGGGGTCCCGGCCGTACACTGTCGCCCGTGCCCCGCCGGATCCGCTTCCGCCCGCCGGGCCTGAAGCCCGGGACCAGGGTCGGCACCCTCGGCCCGTACCGGGGACGCCTGGGCCTGGCCTGGGTCGTCGCCTCCCTCGTGGTGGCAGCCGTGATCCTCACCGCCGGCTACCTGGCCCTGACCCGCTGACACACGGGCGCCTACCGCCCGACCCCGGGGGGATCGGCGCGCTGCGGCGATGCGGGCCGCGGGCCACGTGCTCGGGCGAGTGGGCGTCGATGGCCGGCGGCAATGCCCGTCGCGTGAACGAGCCGCCCCCGGTAACGGCTCCGCAGCCGGGTCCTCAGGTCCACCCGGTCCGAGGCCCGGCGGGATGGCGGGGAGCCCGGCTCGTCGGCCGCCCTCACCCCACCTTCCGCAGGGGCGCGTAGGCGAGGAGGAGCCGCTTCTCCCCCACCTCCTCGAAGGCCACCGTGGCCTCGGCGGCGGCGCCCTCCCCGGCGACGGAGAGCACCACCCCCTCGCCCCACCGGTCGTGCACGACGGTGTCCCCAGGGGCCACCGGGACCGGCTCCCGGCGGCCCGGAGACGAGGACCGGCGCCCGGCCAGGGGCAGGCCCCGGCCTACCCGGCCGCCGGCCGAGGACAAGCCTCGGCCTACGGGGGTGGGGGTGGGGCCGCCGGCCGAGGACAAGCCTCGGCCTACGGGGGTGCGGGTGGGGGTACCGGCCGAGGACAAGCCTCGGCCTACGGGGGTGGGGGGCGCCTCCGCCTCGATGGTCCGCACCAGGTCCTCGGGGATCTCCGAGAGGAACCGGGAGGGGGGGTTGTAGGAAGTGGTGCCGAACAGCGACCGGCTCCAGGCGTGGCACAGGTACAGGCGCTCCTTGGCCCGGGTGATGCCCACGTAGGCCAGGCGTCGCTCCTCCTCCATCTGGGCTGGGTCCCCCATGGACCGGTAGTGGGGAAAGACCCCGTCGTCGAGGCCGACGACGAAGACCACCGGGAACTCCAGGCCCTTGGCGTTGTGGAGGGTCATGAGGGAGACGGCGGAGGCCTCCTCGTCGTACTCGTCCTGCTCGGACACGAGGGACACCTGGTCCAGGAAGTCCGCCAGGCCGCCCTCGGGGAACCGGTCCTGGAACTCTCCGGCCACCCCGACCAGCTCCCGCAGGTTCTCGATGCGTCCCTCCGCCTCCACGGTGCGCTCGGCCTGGAGCTCCGCCAGGTAGCCCGACTCCTCCGCCGCCGCCCCCACCATCCGGGCCGGTCCGGCCCCCTCGGCCAGGAGCCGGGCGAGGGCGTCCATCACCTGGACGAAGCCGGCCACGGCGCCCCGGGCCCGGGGTCCCAGGGCGGGAACCTCCTCCGCCCGGCGGCAGGCCTCGAGGAAGGGGATCCCCTCCGTCACCGCGAAGCCCTCCAGGGCGGCCACCGTGGCCTCCCCGATCCCCCGCTTCGGCGTGTTGATGACCCGCCGCGCCGAGATCACGTCCTGGGGGTTCACCAGGAGCCGGAGGTAGGCGAGGACGTCCTTCACCTCCTTTCGCTGGTAGAAGCGGAGACCCCCCACCACCCGGTAGGGGACCCCGAGGCGCATGAACACCTCCTCCAGCACCCTGCTCTGGGCGTTGGTCCGGTAGAAGACGGCCACGTCCCGGTACCGGTAGCCCTCCCGCTCCACCAGGCGCTCGGCCTCTTCGGCCACGAAGCCGGCCTCCTCGTGTTCGTCCTCGGCCCGAAACCGCACCACCGGCTCCCCGTGGCCGAGGTCGGTCCACAGGCTCTTGGGCTTGCGGTGGACGTTGTGCTCGATGAGGGCGTTGGCGACGGCCAGGATGCTCTCGGTCGACCGGTAGTTCTGCTCCATCAGGAACACGGCGGCGTCGGGGTAGTCCCGCTCGAAGTCCAGCAGGTTCTGGATGGTGGCCCCCCGCCAGGAGTAGATCCCCTGGTCGGCGTCGCCCACCACGCAGAGGTTGCGGTGCCGGGCGGCCAGGAGGTTCACCAGCTCGTACTGGGCCCGGTTGGTGTCCTGGTACTCGTCGATCAGGATGTAGCGGAACCGCTCCTGGTAGTGGGCGAGGACCTCCGGGCGCTCTCGGAACAGGCGGACGGCCTCGGTGATGAGGTCGTCGAAGTCCAGGGCCCCGGCGGCCCGCTTGCGCTCCTCGTAGGTCCGGTACACCCGGGCCAGGGCCTCCTCGTACGGCCCTCGGGCGCCCCGAGCCAGCTCCTCCGCGGAGACCAGGTGGTCCTTGGCCTTCCCGATGGCCGCGGCCATGGCCCGGGGGGGGTACCGCTTGGCGTCCAGGTTCAGGTCCCGGAGGACCTGGGCGATGAGCCGCTCGGTATCCCCCTCGTCGTAGATGGTGAAGCTGGAGGGGAGCCCGAGGTGGAGGTGCTCCCGGCGGAGGATCCGCGCGCAGGCGGAGTGGAACGTGAGGATCCACATGCCCCCCGCCACCCGGGCGCCGAGGAGGGCCTCCACCCGGTCGGCCATCTCCCGGGCGGCCTTGTTGGTGAAGGTGATGGCGAGGATGTGGGAGGGGCGGACCCCCCGCTCGCGGATCAGGTAGGCGACCCGGTGGGTGAGGGCCCGGGTCTTGCCCGAGCCGGCACCGGCCACGATGAGCACCGGTCCCTCGGTGTGCAGGACGGCCTCCCGCTGGACGGGGTTCAGGGAGGCGAGGAGGGGGGACTCCGGGGCCACGGGGGAGATTCTAGGAGCGTGCTGATTTTCTCGCCGTAGCTCCCCTCGGGGGGGCAGCCGTGGG